>JBNKSB010000183.1:0-5887 GCA_050297095.1 Pontiella sp.
TCTGTCATGGTTGTACTCCCTTCGTTTTAAAGCTTTTTAGAACAGCGCTCGCAACCAATGCAAGCAATACCGCTCCGGCGATCGCCGCGCCGAACCATCCCATCAGGGAAAGAATCGTCATGATCACCCCGGCAATCATCACTCCCAGCAGAATAAAGAGCATTGATTTCCAGAACGGTAGCCCCATCAGGAAAGCGGCCATCGCACCGGTCCACGCTCCGGTCACCGGCAAGGGGATCGCCACAAAGATAGTCAGCCCCAGCTCCTCGTACTTTTCGATATTTGCGCTTTTCCGGCGGGTACGTGCAAAGAGCCACTCCAAAAAAGATGCACCCGCTTTGAACCGCATCAGGAAATTTGACAGCGGCCCAAGCAACAGGAGAATGAACGGAACGGGAATCATGTTGCCGAGCACGGCGACGATGTAAACCATCGCAGAGCGCTTCATTTTCTCCGTGGTTCCCAGCTTGCCCGTCTGATACAAAATGTGCCCAACGGGCACCGCACCGCGTAATTCAACGATTGGCAATGTGGAAATCACCGTAATCGCTACGGGACGGCTTACACCTTTATCTTCCAGCTTGAGTGCAATCCGTTCCCCGATATGCGGTTCGTGGTCTTCTTCAACGGAACCCGCAGGAGATGCTTCAACCGAGGCTACCCCGGCCTGGCACCACCCGGAAAGCATCAGGCAGCTCGCAGCAACAATCAGGAACAATCGGTTCATACGCTAACCATCTTGTCGGCGCGGTAGGACGAGCGGACCAACGGGCCGGAGGCCACGGCATCAAAGCCGATCGCATAGGCCTCGTCTTCGAAATCGACGAATTCGCGCGGCGTAACAAAACGCTTGGTGTGGGCATGGTCGCGCGTGGGCGCCATGTATTGCCCGATCGTTAACAGCCGCACACCGTTGTCGTACAGGTCGCGCATGGTCTGCGAAACCTCTTCGTTCTCCTCACCCAGCCCCAGCATGATGCCCGACTTGACCTTGATTGAGCCGTCGCCGTATTCCGACGCATAGCGCAGGATCGACATCGAACGATCATAGGTGGCGCCGGAGCGGATCGAGCGTTGGAGGCGCTTGACGGTTTCAATATTGTGGTTGAAGACGACCGGACCGGCATCGAGTACCTTGTAGAGGCTTTCCTTGCGCCCCCAGAAGTCCGGCGTCAGCACTTCGACCGTGATTCCGGGAACGCGCTCCTTCACCGCCTTGATCGTTTGCGCAAATATTTCCGCACCGCCGTCGAGCACATCGTCGCGCGTCACGCTGGTAATCACCACATGCTTGAGATTCATCGTTTCGACGGCTTCGGCCACGCGGCGCGGTTCGTCGGTGTCCAGCCCTTCCGGCTTGCCGGTGGCGATCGAACAAAAACGGCAGTCGCGGGTGCAGATATTTCCCAAAATCATCACGGTCGCCGTGCCGTGGTTCCAGCATTCGTGGCGGTTCGGACACTTCGCGTCCTCACAAACGGTATGCAGTCCGTTTTCCTTCAACGCGTTATGGGTTTCAGCATATTCCTTATCGGTCTGGATCGGGCGGCGCATCCACTCCGGAATGCGCGCGGGTCTTACATCGGTCTCTGTGCTCATGGAAAAATTTCTCCGTTTCCCCCGGATTTCCAGGGTTTCATCGGCAAAACAGCGGCGAACATAGCAGAACCTGACGAACGCTAAATAAAAAATAACGGATTAAAAGTAACAGCCGGCTACTGATTTTCCAACCGCTCGGAAGCGAGCCACAGGAACGTGCCCTGGCCGTGCAGGTCGCCGAGGATGCGATCACGCTTCATGTAGTATTCCAGATAATGCGCCCGGCCGGTTCCCACACAGATTTCGCTGCCGTTGCCCAAGTACACACCTACGGCCTCGTCTTCAAGGACATGTGGCCGGCCTGGGAAAAGACGGGCGATCCCAAAGCCGTCGCCCCCTTCACCCTCGCCGCTCTGGAATTTGAGAGGTAGGGACGACTATCTTCCAGTCATCCGCTTCAGTGTGGGGGACACATATCATGCAAGGCCTCCCCGTGTAGCTGAATACTGGTAGACATCTCATTTGTGAAATGCTTCTTCAGGCCAGCCTTACGGCGATGGCTCGCCCAAGAGCCTGTAGAACGACTGCTGGTTGAGCAGGCCGTCCGCGGCCGGGAAAGCGATCAGGCTGTCCATGCCGCCCACGGCGGAACCGACAGTGCTCCATCCATTGGTGAGATCCGTTGTTGCCTGTATCTGGTAGTTGGTGCCAGTCTGGCCAAAGGCGCTGATGATCACGTCTTCGCCCAGGAAGGACATGGCAATCCTGGACAGCGAGGACGGCTCCGGAATATCCACCGAAAATTCGAACACATGCAGCGGTGTCGGGATGCCATCACCGTTGACATAGGGAGCATGCTCCTGGATGTAAACGGCAAGTATGTTGTCGGACAGCAACCGCGGCTGGTCGAGCAGCGGTTCTCCATCGAACGGACCTTCGACGACCTGTAGGATTTCCCAGTCGGTGTAGTCCGAAGCCTTGGACGCACTGGCCACCGCCAGCTTTCCGTAGGTATAACCGGGAACCACGGCGGTTCCGTTCGAATACGAGAGAAAGGCGGCATAGACGTTGCCGTTGGTATCGAAGCCGATGCAGGGACGGGAGCCGACCTGGTAGACATCCGGAGGGATGCGGCGTTGCGTCCAATCACCGGAACCTGGGTCGCGGAAATAGTGATAGTAGGCCACGCCCAGCGTGGAATAGTCGGCGGCCGTTATGTTCGGGTATTCATAACCCGGATCCTCGCGCCGATGCAGCATGAGGGCATGGACGCGCCCGTCGTTGTCGACGCATTGCGCCTGCTGGTTGATGATCAGATGGTGTTGGTCCGTGCCCTTGATTATGATACCCGGTGTGTCCAGCGCGATCTTTTCGCCGATGCTCGTATTGGCAATATTGATACCGCCATTGTTATACCAGTTTGTTCCCATGTCCGGGCTGTAGGCATAGCAAATGTCGTGATTTCCGGTACCTGTCGCTCCTTCGCGCCAGGTCCAGGTAACATGGATGGTGCCGTCCGGACCAAAGTCGAATCCGTTGAGATAGGCACAGCGGCTGGTCGAGCCGTTGTAGTTCCCCGTACGGTTGATGAATTCGACGTGTGCGGACCATGCTCCGGTCGATGGGTTGTCGAACTGCAGGTATTGATCCCCGTTGCCGGAAGAATGGTAGCGCCGATCCAGCGCCAGCCCGCCGGTTGGCGTGGTGATGAACTGCGGGTAGGTCACATCGAGTTCGGGCGTTTCCGAATCAACCAGCCAGTTTTGCTCCGCGTTCAACATGCCGGAACCCCACGCCGCCTTGTTGGTGGTGCAGAGCCCCGCTACCGATTTGCGATAACGCAACGTTTGGCCGTGATGATCCCATGCTACGTGCAGCGTGCCATCCTCGGGGCAGATCCCGAAGGCAACGACGTTGTGGGCATCCCACGCGTTTTCATCACCACGGGTAAACTCGGAATCGGTCTGGACGATTTCCCATGCGCCCACGGCGGCATCCTCCACCGTCCGTCGTGCGATGCAGACCTTCTGGACCGAACCGGAGGTGTCGTAGTAGGCCGTGTACTGGTAGCCATCGAAGGTGTAGAGGATCTGGTCCTGGAAGGAAACGCCGTTGATGGCGTGTCCATAGATGCCGCCGCCCATCAGGCAGGCATTCGAAGCGACTACACTGTCGCGCATGAACGCCACGCTGGGAGCCGTGAAATCAGGGTGGTCGGCATTCTCCACCGGATCCGTTCCGCCAATGCGTTCGGCCTGATTGTTATACTCATCGTTGTCCGGGTCGTCGTAGGAATTATAGGTCAGGTTGCTGAAGTTGTTCAGTTCCCACAGGTCCGGGAGATAGTCGCCATCGCTGTCTGTGGTGGAGTCGAGCGGAACGGTCGGATCGAGGCCCAGTTCGTATTCCTGCCCGTTCGTGAGTCCATCATCATCATAGTCGTCTTCCGACAGGACATCGTAGATATCGACAATCGAATCGCCGGGGTTGTCGTCGATGATCTGCTGCTCCCAGTCGTCTGGCAATCCATCGCCATCATCATCGATCACAGCTACGGAGAGCAGGGTGAAATTATCCGCGCTAGCGAGGATGCCGGCCGCGCGCACGTCGGCATAGAATCCCACCACGTCGCCATCGTTCGGTGTCGAAGGCGTGCGGGTCACGATCACGCTGCGGTTGGTGCCGTCATAGTATCCAGCCTCATAGGTGTTTATGGCAGTGCGTTTTATAAACAGCTTGTCAAACGTCGGCGACCCTGCGCCAACAAGTCCGTATTCGCTCGTGCCGTCGAAGCCACGCGAGTAGACACTGCCGTCGTTGCGGACATAGACTGCCACATAATCCTGGCGCACGTCCGTTGCGGGCGTGGTTCCTCCCACATAGAGTCCGAGATCCTGGTTGCCGGAAACGCTGAAGTCCGCCTGGATCTCCTCCTCCACCGCCAGACTGAGCCCGCTGCGAATGAAGGCATACTGCTCAATCCCGTCGTACGAGGAGGTGTTGAGTTGCAAGGCGCCGCCGGAAATCTCCCATGTCGCGGTGTTGTGCGCTCCCCCGTTGGCATCCAGAATCCTCGTGCTGGTGTAGGCGCTCAAGTCCCCGCTGAAATCATCGAGAAGCAAAGGGCTCGCGAAAGCCGCCTGGACCAACAAGACCGCAAGTGCCGGCAGGGTCGTTGTATAAAGTAGTGGTTTTATATGTATATTTCTCATTTTTCTCACTTTCATCACATCAACGCAACGGCTTTATAGTCATGGACAACCATCATCCCCAATCGCTCATCATCGGTACTCCTTCATGCGGGCGTCGGCTATGCGCCCGCTGGAAGGCAATGCAACCTTGATGATCCAGCTCGGACCATTAAGACCGCATTAAACATGCTTTCGTGCATTCCCAATCGAAACGCTCATCTTGTTAGCGTTATTCGCCCTGTACCTGATAGAATCCCTCGTCCGCAGCGCTCGCTGACCGGAATTGCCACGCTGGTGGTTGAATCCCCGGCGGATGAAATGCCGTTCGTCACCGCGGTCCAGCTCCTGACTTGGGCCCCAAACTGGCCCACCCGTTGTGTTAGCCCGGCGCTAGGTTATAGGTTAAATATCACTCCAGTATAGTAGTGCTGTCAAGGAGGGGCGGAAAGAGGCCGCCCTCCGCCCCATCTTGAGCAACCCCCGCTAAACCTTTCGGAGTCTTTAACTTAAGGATTCTGTGCGGTCGCACATGGTTGTATTCGGTCCGCCGGCCCTCGATCACCACTACCGAAGCTTTACGAAGGAAATCATCCCGTCGCTCACCGAGCGAACCATCGGCATCATCGGCATCATCGGAATCATCGGAATCATCGGAATCATCGGCATGAAGTCGACGGCCTCGGGTGCAATCGTCAAAGAAAACATTGCTACCATCGAGGAATGCCTGTGCTTTGCGATGACCATGCCGACCAGTCACAGTACGGTGATGGAACCCAGCGTCCCCGCCAACAGGTGAATGGCCATGAGACATCAGACCATTCCTTGGCTTTTGTCTCCTTCCCTCCGGCTAACTGCGGAGGGTATCAATCATTTTGATCAGCTTTTCGCTTTTTTCCTGGAGCTCGTCCTGGCGCTTTTCCTGAATGGCGACGACGTCCCGCGGTGCCTTGCTGGTGAAGTTTTCGTTGGAGAGCTTCTTCTTCACATTGGCCAGATGACCGCTTACTTCGTCGAGTTCCTTGGTGAGCTTCTCGATTTCGGCATCGACATCGACCAATCCCTCGATCGACATGTAAACCGCGCCGAGCGTGCTGATCCCGCTTGGCATCGCGCCCTGCGGTGTGAAGTTGACGTCGACCACAATGCTTTCGGCGTTC
>JBNKSB010000184.1:0-4165 GCA_050297095.1 Pontiella sp.
GTTTGATCTGCGGATGCATCGAGCAGGTCCACAGGGTGGCTTCCTTTTCTTCCGAAGAGACGAGGGAGGGAGTGGGCGAGGGGGTGAAACATCCGCGCAAAACGAAACCTACGATCAACGCAATGATCACGATTATAATCAGCTTTAGTTTTTTCATGGCACTACCTTGTTTTCCTCGCAGAGGCGCAAAGGCCGCAGAGGATTGAATGGTTATTTTCTTTGCGTACTCTGCGCCTCTGCGAGGGATTCCATTTGTCCTTTTAGAAAATTTATACCGGTGAGCTGGGCGAGATTGGCACGGGCAATGAGGTGATCGGCGAGAGCGCGTTCGTAGGCCAGTTCGAATTCGAGCAGCATGCGTTCGGCGTCGATAAGGTTGATGAACTCCATTTTGCCGGCCTCGTAGGCCTGTCGGTTAACTTCGAGCGATTGCGTGGCTTTGGGGATGAGGCTTTCCTTGTAGAGGTTGATCTTGCGGTCGGCATCGCGCAAATTGAAAAGCGCCTGCTGGATGTCGGCCTCCAGGGTCTGTGTTCGGTTTTCGAGCATCAGCCGGGCGGCAGTGCGTTGATGGACCGCGCTCTCGATGCGTGCCCGGTTTTTGCCAAACCAGATCGGGAGGCTGATGCCGATGGTGCCGATGATCGGGTCTTTGCCGCTATCGGCCACCGCCATGGCCGCTTCGTCGGTGTCGATATAGTTCACGCCCAGCGTAAAATCCGGCAGGCGCGAGCGGCGGGCCAACCTCAATTGGTCGTTTCCCTTCCGGATGTTGGCTGCCAGTTCCATCAGCTCAGGGCTGGTGCCTGCGAGGTTGCGGATCAGGGTGGCGGTGTCGGAACCGATGGGATGGTAGGGCAGGGTGGCGGAGATGGGGAGGGGGGAGTCGGCGGGGCGGTTGAGCAATGCATTCAGCTTGGCTTCCAGCGGTCGACGCATATCGTTGAGCGAGTTGAGGCGGTCTTCGAGCCGGCCGAGCTCGACCTGGGCCTGCATGGTCGGGGCGAGCGGGGCGCCGGCCTTGTAGCGGGTGGTGGCAACCTTTTCCAAATCCTGGATCAGCTGGATGCGGTCCTGTGTAATAGCGATGTTTCGTTTAAGATAGTACAGTTCGGCATAAGCTTGGGCGATGGAGAGGTCGAGCTTAAGCTTAGCGCCCTGATAGTGCTGCTGTGCGGCATCGGCGGCATCGGAGGCGATCGATTTCATGGCTGAAAGTTTTCCGAATGCGGGGAATTTCTGGGACAGGCTGATGCTTTGTTCCTGCGGACCAACCCGGGTTTCGACCGACTCGAAATAGTAACCGTACATGAGCGTTGGGTCGGGGAGCGCCTGTTGTACGGTAATGTTCTGTTCGGCGCTTTTCCACTGGTTGTAGGTCGCCTGCAGTTGTGGATTGTTGGCTTCGCCAATATCCAGTGCGGCCCGCAGTGTCAGATCGCTGCCAGCGGGTTCGGCCAAAACAACTGCAGGAACCATGACCCCGAGGCACAAAGCACACAAAGCCAGTGTCGATATTCCGGGATTCTTCGCGTACTTTGTGCCTTGGTGTTTCATCTATTTATCCTCTTTGGATTCTGCCTTCTTGGCGTCTTCTTTCTTGGGGGATTTTTCAATCGCGATGCCCTTGGCCTCCATCTGCTTGATGTACTTGTCGGGGTCGGCCTTGATTTTTCCGATGCAGCCCGGGCAACAGACATAGATACGGTAGCCCTTGACGTCGGTGTACATTTTTTTGTTGATGGGATTCTTGTTCATTACCGGACAGTGCGTTTGCTTCTTCCCCTGCGCCTGTTCAGGCGCAGCCTGCTTTTCTGCCGCATAGGAGGCCGTTCCGATTGCCACTACGGCTGCCAGCAATGCCATTGCTATGTTTTTTCTTTTCATGGTGTCTCCTTTTATTTCTCCATCCGTTTAACGACGGTCATGATTTCATCGAGCTTTGCTTCAACATCGGCTTCGTTCTTGGATTCCAGCGCGGCGGCGACGCAATGCTTGAGGTGCTTTTCGAGAATGGTTTTGTTTACCGATTGGAGGGCGGCGCGGGCGGCCTGGATCTGGGTGATGATGTCGATGCAGTATTCGCCTTCCTCGATCATCCGCTTCACGCCCTTGATTTGTCCTTCGATACGGGAAAGCCGGGCCATGTTTTCCGAATGGGTTGTGGTGTGACCTTTCATGGAAATCTCCGCTTAACTGACTTCATTGATACCCCTATAGGGTATAATGTTCAAATAAAACATGAGTAAAATGGTAGGAGAATAGGTTAACTGTTTGTGTGTGGTTTTGGACGCTGTTCAAGTCGATTGCTTTAGAGGGTATTTCAGGCGCCTTTGAGGTGAATAAAGGTGGAGCACCGTTCTTGCCGCATGATCATTCTTGATTTTTTCCGCTGAAACCATGGATTTGCGTTTCTTATGGATTTGTATCGGGGGCGTGGAACAGGTAGAAATGCTTTTCTGTTTTCAAAGTAAGGATTTGGAGCGATTGAAATGAGGATACTTTCGGGCATACAGCCTTCGGGCAAGTTGCATATTGGAAATTATTTCGGGATGATGAAGCCGGCCATCGAGCTCCAGGAGCAGGGCGAGGCCTATCTATTCATCGCCAATTACCACGCCATGACGACGGTGCAGGATGCCGATGCGTTGCGGCAGATGACGACTGACGTTGCGCTGGATTTCCTGGCGTGCGGCATCGATCCGGAAAAGACGGCGTTTTACCGCCAGAGCGATGTTCCGGAAGTGCACGAACTGGCCTGGATGCTGTCGGTTCTGTGCCCGATGGGTTTGCTGGAGCGCTGCCACTCCTATAAAGACAAGACGGCCAAAGGGATCGCGGCGTCGCATGGGCTGTTCGCCTATCCCGTGCTGATGGCCGCCGATATTCTGGCCGTCAATTCCAACGTGGTGCCCGTCGGGCGCGACCAGAAGCAGCACGTTGAGGTAACCCGCGATCTGGCGATCCGTTTCAACAATGCTTTTGGAGACGTTTTTACCATTCCGGAGCCTTCGATCCGTGAGCACGTCGCGGTGGTACCGGGCATCGACGGGCAGAAGATGTCGAAGTCATACAACAACACCATCGAAATTTTCAGCGAAGGCAAGCCGCTCAAAAAGCAGGTGATGAAAATTGTGACCGACAGCAAGCAATTGGAGGATCCGAAGGATCCGGATACGTGCAATGTCTTTGCCCTGTACAAGCTTTTTGCATCCGAGGGGGAACAGGCCGACCTGGCGGAGCGATATCGGGCCGGCGGCATGGGCTATGGCCATGCCAAGACGGAATTGCTCGGAAAGATCAACGAACATTTCGGCCCGATGCGCGAGCGCCGCGCCGAGCTCGCCGCCGATATGGATTATGTGGAAGACGTCCTTCGGCAAGGCGCGGAAAAGGCCCGCGCACTCGCAAGCGAAACGCTTCAAAAAGCCCGGCAGGCCGTTGGGCTGGAATAACATGTGGGATAAGTGAACAACCAAATGGATTTGATTAAAGACGACTACAAGGTCTCGCTGGAAGTATTCGAGGGGCCGCTGGATCTGCTTTTGTACCTGATCAAAAAGGACGAAGTGGATATCTACGATATTCCTATCGGGCGCATTACCGACCAGTATATGGAATACCTGCAGTTGATGAAGGTGCTCGACCTCAATATTGCCGGCGACTTTATTGTCATGTCGGCGACGCTGATGTTGATCAAGAGCCGTATGCTGCTGCCGGTGGAGGATCGTTCGGAAGCGGACGAGGAAGACGAGGAGGACCCGCGCTGGGATCTGGTCCGCCAGCTGGTGGAATACAAAAAGTTCAAGGATGCAGCCGACCACCTGGAAGAGCTTGAAGTGCACATGGAGAATGTCTTTGGACGCGAGAGCGAACATGTCGAGCTGGGGGAGCCTCCGGATGTCGACCTGCGCGATGCGAGCATCTTCGATCTGATCTCCGCCCTGAACGAGGCGCTGGGCCGCGTCAAGGAAGAGGACCTTCAGGAAATCTTCGCGGAGGAATACACGGTCTCGCAAAAAGTAACCTATATCGTGGAGAACCTGAAGATCACGAAGCGCCTCAGCATTACGGACCTGTTTACAGGCATGACTTCGCGCCAGGAGATTGTATGCACTTTTCTTGCGGTGCTGGAACTGATAAAACTCAGCCGTATCGCCGCCGT
>JBNKSB010000185.1:0-7135 GCA_050297095.1 Pontiella sp.
ATCAACTCCAAAAGCAGTGCATACGAAGCAATATTGAAGGGAATACCGAGAAAGATGTCGCACGAGCGCTGGTTCCAGAGCAGATCCAGCACGCCATCGTTGCAGAGCAACTGATAGGAATAGTGGCACGGAACCAGCGCCATCTGGTCAAGCTGCTGCGGATTCCAGGCATTCACGAGAATGCGGCGGCTATTCGGATTGGTCTTAAGGATCTCAATCGCGTTGGCAAGCTGATCGATGCCGCCGGTAAAATCATCGGCTCCGAATTCATACTGCCCGTTAAAGTTGCGCCATTGGAAACCATAGATCGGGCCGAGGTCTGGCTCCTCAGCCATGGCCCTGAGCGTGGCCTCGTCATGACCGTAAGGCACTTTCGCCGGCGTGCACCACTCGTTCCAGATCTTGCAACCGCGCTCCTGAAACCACGATTTATCGGTCACGCCCTTGATGAACCCCTCCAGTTCAACCCGGAGGGTCTTCCACGCCATTTTTTTGGTCGTGAGCAGCGGAAAGCCGTTGGACATGTCGTAATCAATCATGCAGCCGCTGACGGAAATGGTATCCGTGGCTGTCCGATTGGTTTTCTTTTTTCCCTCCCGGAGAACTTTTTCAACAACCTGTTTGTATACCTGATCAATATTCATACTTCAGCGGCTTTTCATTTTGGGTTTTCAACAGCGGGACAGAAATTAGCACGCCCGACCAATGATTTGAAATCCAAACCGTGGAAATGCGCCGCTCGCCGAGCTGGAACCCTATATCCAGAACGCACCTGACCTGATCGAATTCGCCAACGGGCCGGTCGACAGCAAATGGGGCAAGCTTCGTGCCAACAGGGGCCACCCCGAGCCGTTCGATCTAAAGATGCTTGGCGTCGGCAACGAACAGTGGGGGCCGCAATACATCGAGCGCTACCAGCGATAGCGCAGGCCGAGATCGAACAAGGTGGAGTCGGCGCTATCGCCGAGGGTTTGCGTGAAGCCGCCGGATAGGAGCCACGATTTGTTGAGCCGGGCGTCGAGATAGAGCGAGTAGTAGGACACGGAAAACCCATCGCCGCCATTATCCGGATCGAGCCAGCGCATGCTGGTGGACGGCCGTAGCGAGAACCGTCCGTCCCAGAGCGGAAGATAGGCCGAAAGCAACCCTCCGTAGCCACTGCTTCCCTGGGCTTCAAGGTTGTAGGCGGTCGCCGCGATGTTCGCGCTGCTCCACCCGAGGATGCCAGTGCGCGTCAGCCCTACGCGCCAGCGCATGGCATTGTCCGTGGCATCCGAAACCGTATAGGCGATCTCTTCGTTCAAACGCAACCCCAACGGCAACCGATGGCGTCCTCCGACCCAGTAGCGCCAGTATCCTGAATCAAAGAGACTGTCGTTCACCAGCGCCAGATGCGCACGTTCCGCATGGGTGTCGGTGCGTTGCCAATGGTCCGCCCCCGCCCGGAGGGTATGGTTGTGGTTTACCCTGTAGGAGGTGGACAGGTCGAAGCGCGAAAGCTGGGCGCTGCTGTTGGTGGTGTTCGCGACCCCGAGGTCGGCTTCCGCGGTAGAGAAAAGGTCGAACCGCGAACCCAGACTGGCTCGCTGGTCGAACAAAATCGCGAGCCGGTCCGTCTCGCCCCTGTACATCGAGGCCAGTACGCCTGCGGTTCCGGAGTAGTAGGATTTGCCGCTTGTCCCGGCTTCGAGCGTGGCATAGCCGACGATGGTCGGCTCGTCCGCCGTTAGCTCCAGATTGATTCGATCCGGCTTCAGGCCGCCCACCACGCCAAAACGCCAAAGCCCACCGGTATCGATTTCAACCTGTCCGCCGTCGATGTAGCCAATGCCCGGCAGCTCGAAGGGAAGAAAGCGGCCCAGCCGGACAAAACCGTTGCCAGCCAGCGGATGCTGCAGCATGGCGTTGTAGACCAGCGGCTGGATCGTTTCGTACTCGGCATGATCGACGTATCCATCGCCGGTCCGGTAGCGCGCGTTAGCCGACCAGTTAAAGCTCCATCCGCTGCCGAAGAGCCGGTCGATGTTGCCCGAGGTGTTCAGGCGCGTAACCATCCGGTCCTGGTTATCCGTTCCCGTCTGCATGCTTTGGTTGATGCCAATGCTGCCATGAACGATGTTTTCGCTCTGCGTAATCTCCGGGGCCTGTTTGTTTGGGGCCAGCAACGGGATGAAGGGTTCTGATTTGGCTACGCCGTTCGTGGCTGACGTTCCGCCGTTTTTTGGCTGTCCGGAAACGATCTCGTCCAAAGGATGGAACACCAGTTCAACCCGGGGATTTTCCTGGAGATCCGTATTTTCAGGCAATGGCCCATCGATCCGGAGCAGCGCGGTTTGACTGGCCGCCTGCAAGACCTCGAACGACAGGGCACGCCCATCGTCCAGCACCAGCCGCCCTGTGACGCCCTGCCGCAATCCCTTCTCGGAGCCGATGTCGACATAGACCCCCTCCTCGATGCGGTAGGTGATGTGCGCCGGAATGTTCTGCATATCCGCGGCTCGCGCTTCCAGAACAAGGCACAACGCCACGAGTGCCAGCATGGCCATCCGTCCCAGTCCCGGGAAGGTCGGTTTCTTCGTTTTCGATCCAAAGGTTTTCATAGGTCCAGTCGTCCCTGATTAATCGCGGCCATCAGGATGGCAGTTGTAGCAAGCCGAGGAGTTGTAGCTGTAGTTCCTCCTATCGCCATGCTCACTATCCATGCGGCTTTGCGAATGGGCGTGGCAACCAAGGCAATTGAAGGACTGGGTGCTCCCCGAATCATGGCAGGTGGCGCACGAAACGTTGTGATCCCCCCTTAACGGAAAATCGTGCTGGAAGCTGGCGGGTGTCCAAGCCGTCGAGGAGTGGCAGGCGGTGCAATCGTGCGGGAAGCCAAGGTTCGCATGGTCCGGAGCAGCCTGAAAATCGCTCTGGTGGCACGAATAGCAATCCTGCGACAGGCCGGTGTAGGTGCCGCCGGAATGGCACTGATTGCAGGTCAACCCCGAATGACCGGCGGTCAACGGGAAGAATGAATGGTCAACGACCGCCTGGCTCCAATCAGAGGTATTGTGGCACCGGGAACAATCGTGCGAATAGTTTTGCGCAACGTGGTCCGGAGCGGTCTGGAAATTCGCGCTATGGCACGAATAGCAAGCGGTCGACTGGCCGGTATAGGTGCCGCCGGAATGGCATTGGTTGCATGACAGTCCCGAATGACCGGCGGTCAGCGGGAAGGACGAATGGTCAACGACCGCGGGAGTCCAGCCGGTGGTCTTATGGCACTGGGTGCAATCGTGCGGGTAGTTCTGCGCAAGGTGGTCTGGCGCACCCGAGAAATCGGAGGAGTGGCAGGAATAGCAATCGGTCGAGAGTCCCGTGAAAGTGCCGCCGGAATGGCACTGGTTGCACGACAGCCCCGAATGGCCAGCGGACAGCGGGAAGAAGGAGTGGTCGACGACCGCGGGAGTCCAACCGGTGATCCTATGGCACTGGGTACAATCGTGCGGATAGTTCTGCGCAACATGATCCGGCGCACCCGAGAAATCGGAGGAATGGCAGGAATAGCAATCCTGGGAAAGTCCGGCAAAGGAGCCCGGCGTGGTGTGGCATTGCGTACAGTCGAGCCCGCCGTGACCACCCACGAGCGGGAAGAAGCTGTGATCCACGTTTGCATTGTTCCAGGTCGACGGATTGTGGCAACGCTGGCAATCGGACACCCATCCGTTGGCCACATGGTCCGGATTGGTGGCCTGGGCCAAGGCGGCCTGATGGCAGGCCTCGCACTGCAACGGAGCGCCACGGAATTCGCCGGCAGGCGCACCCGCATGGCAACTCTCGCAGGCGGCAATCACGTGGGATCCGCTTAACGGGAAGCGGGTACGGGCGTGCTCTCCGACCAACCCCTGCGGCTCCCAGCTGATCTGACTGTGGCAACGTTCGCAGTCCATTCCCAAGGAATCGGCATGCGGATCGACGTGGCAACCCGAGCAGCCCCGCGCAACGTATGCCTCAACCGGCCCGCGGTCGTTGTGGCACCGCAGACACGCCGCGCCGGCATGGGCGCCTTCCAGCTTGTATCCGGTTTCCTTTTCGTGATCGAAGTGGAAATCGTCGCGTAGCTTGTCCCACCGCTCGGGCAGATGGCAGATACTGCAATCGCCGGGAAAATTCTTGTGCGGGACCAGCGGCCCCCATTTTTTGGAGCTCCACTCCTGGCGCGGCAAAATGAACTGGCACCCGGCAACAATGAGCGCCACAAGGAAGACTCCCCAGACCATGATCTGCGCGCCGCGTCTATTTCTTTTGGAATCCATGGCAATCCTCACATCTCGTGGTTAAGGGACGATACTGAACAACCGACTGGCCATCCTTCTGGGGCGCGGGAAGATGGCAGGCCTTGCAATCAACCTTCGCATGCGCGGCACCCAGCTCAAACTTTGAATCCCGATCATGGGAAAACCGGTCCGCGCTCCATTGCGCGGTCGAAACGTGGCAGCGCTCGCATTGCGTCTGGCTGTTTCCCCGGAACTGGCCGCGGTGTATATCCTGGTGGCAGGACGCGCACGCCGTCGGGGTCGATACATACTGGACAATCCCCTGTTCGTCGGCGGGGCCCGCATGGCACTGGCTACAGCTGGCCTTTGCATGGCCCTTGCCCAAGAAAAAGGGCCGCGTGTTCTTATGCGTGTAGGTCCGGATCTTGAAGGTCGTGAAATCGGTTTGATGACAGGCGGTGCAGTCGCTCTTCGCGATCTCCTTTCCAAACTGGTTTCCGTGCGGATCGGAGTGGCACGCCTTGCAGGCCGTGGGCGTTTCCTTGAAGCGGCGCACCTCGGTTCCGGCATCGATCTTGTGGCATTGGACGCAGGCAACGGCCTGGTGGGTTCCGAGCAGCGGATATGATTGGGGGTGCTCCTTCGGGCCCAGGGTCGAGGGCATGAAGCGTTCCACCGTGTGGCACTGTGCGCATGAAGTATAGCGCCCGTCGAACTGCCCGTTATGCGGATCCTTGTGGCAGCTTTTGCACTGGTCGGTACGGCGATTGTAGCCCGGCGCAGCAGGATCGGGAAAACGTTCCGCATAGGACTCCAGTTCGGGCGAGTGGCACTTGGCGCATTCCACCTTCATGTGGGCGCCTTCCAGCTTGAAGCCAAGTTTTTCGTGGAACTCGGCATCGATCCCCCGCTGTCCCATCGACCATTTTTCGTCCACACCTAGATGGCAGGTTTTACAGTCATTCTGAAGCTTTTGTTCAAAGCGATGCGGGCTTTCGTGACAGTCGACGCACTGCTTGCCCTTAACGGGACCAAACTTGCCCGGCGGCGCTTCGACATCCTGCTGGTGGCACGAAGCGCACGACGCCTTGGCATGGGGCCCTTCCAGCACGAAGAATTGATCGTGGTTGAAGAACGGTGCCGGCTTGAAGGCCTCCTGGTTGTGGCATTTGGTGCAATCGCTGGTCTTCTCGCCACCGCCATGGATATCCTTGTGGCAACCGATGCAATCCTGGTGCAGTCCAAGCATGGTGTCGGATCGCACTTGTCCGGGAAAATCCTTCAGCGCAAATGGTTCATGGAATTGATCCGTATGGCACTTCTCACAGGCAAGTTCGTCGTGCTTCCCGGCGAGCTTGAACTCGACTTGCGGATGGGTAAAGGCATTGGTATCCGTACCCTGCCAGGACACGTCGCTTACCAACGGAAACTCATCGCCGTGATGCTCGGGGTGGCACTTCGCGCAGCTGGCATCGGATTGATTGCGGAGAAAGGCATGAAAGCCGGAATCCTGCTTGAACTGGCTCGCGATTTCATCGTGGCAAGAAAGACACCCTGCCTCCAGCCCATCATCCGCATGGCACTGCTTGCACGACCAGATCATGTTGCCTGGAACGGCCTTGGCATGCGGGGAAGTCAGGGGACCGGGCGAACCTTGGTAAAGGGTCAGAAACAGCGCCAAGCCGCCAATGGCGGCGAGACCGAACACCCACATCATGACCTTGGGGGAAATCCTTCTCAATGGGAACCTCCCCACAGGGAAAGGCTTCCGAAGCGGATTGCCACCACAATATGCCCGAGCACCACGAACAGCATCAGCACCGCCAGCCAGCGATGGAAAAAGCGCCACGACGCAATCAGGTTGCGCAGTTCATAATAGCGGGTAAACCACTGCCAATGCATGCAGTAGGCCTTGGCCATCGGGAGAATGTGCCCGGTCGAGGCTTTGAGCCTTGGTGTTCCGAGAATCTGCCGCTTAAGCCGGCGATAATCCTCCCGCCGCTGCCGGTCTCCGACCACCATGGCCATGAAGCATCCGAGCAGACTGGTTCGGAGCGCGGTTACCTGCGGCTTGGATTCGTGGAGCCAGTCGGCTTGTACACCCGCCAGTTCAAGTTGCAGGCGAAACCGATCGAGTTCGGCCTGGACCTGCTTGAATTCCAGTTCACGCCCTTCGGCCGAACGCGGCACGCGGATATAGATGGTTCGTCCCACAATGCCGGTGACCACCGTCACGCAGAGCGCGAAAAGAGCAAGGGTTCCCATTGTACTGGAGGGTGCCATGGCCATGTGCACCGCAACGCAACCCGCACCGACGATCCCGGTGACCACATGAATATTCATCCAGTGCCGCAACGCCCCCAGCCAATTGATCCGGACCAGGCGTTTTCGAACCAGATAGCCGAGGTTCAACACAAACAGCGTAGCGGCCCCGACCCCCATCCAGAGTCCCGTGAAACCGGATGAGCGCAACTGTTCATGCGCGGCATGAAACGGCCGGTCAACCCGAGGCAGGCCGTAGTAGTCCCAATGATACGCCATGAAGCCGGCAAAGATTCCCACCACCGCGGTCTGGACGATCCAGACAACCGGAGTACGGAACTTCATCACGTGGCTTTCGCTGATCGATCTGGCCATGCTAACCCGTCTCTTTCATCGATTCGGCATGAGAACTTCCCGATCCGCCGAAGGCCACGCCAACCTTTTGCAACAACGGATACGGCGGCTCGCCGCCGGCAAACACAAATATATAGTCGTAGGCGATGCGCCGCACCTCCGGTGAAGCCTCCCCGTCGGCCTGGACACCGAGCTTCAAATGGCCTTGATCGATCAGCTGCACCTGCGAATTCAAAATGACCGAAATTCGTCCGTCGTTG
>JBNKSB010000186.1:0-7254 GCA_050297095.1 Pontiella sp.
TTCTCGTCAGCGGTGAATACAAAACGGTTATTTTAAGAAACTCCCGCCAAGACCATAAACAAAAAAAGGGGGCACCAAGCCCCCTTGTTAATTCATGTTTTATTTGCGTTGAGAACGCCACGCTTCAGGGAAGCGATCGCGACACCCTTCCTTCTGGTGTAGTGCACCGAAGCAAGGACAACGTGCCGACCACCATAGCTCTCTCCGAAAACGAAGCATGAACTTCTTTTTCGCCGCATCAATCGACGGCCGCTACGCCTTGTCGCGCTTCTTCTTCCATTCGGCGAGTTGCATCACATCCTTGTCGCCGCGACCGGAGACATTGATGATTAATAGATCGTCCTTCGTGAACTGGCCGGCGTTTTTGATGGTCCAGGCAATGGCGTGCGAGCTTTCAAGCGCCGGCAGAATACCCTCCCACTGCGACAGCTTGTCGAATCCGTCAACGGCCTCCACGTCGGTCACGTAGGAATATTCCGCGCGGCCCAACTCGCGCAGCAGGCTGTGCTCGGGGCCGACGGCGGCATAGTCCAGTCCGGCGCTGATCGAGTGCGTCAGCGCAATTTGTCCGTCGTCATCCTGCAATACAAAAGTCTTGGTGCCCTGCAAAATGCCGATCTTTTCCTCCGCAAAGCGGGCCGCATGTTGTCCGCCTTCAATTCCAAAGCCGCCGGCTTCCACACCAATCATGCGCACGCCTTCGTCCTTGATAAAGGGATGGAACAGGCCAATCGAGTTGCTACCGCCACCGACGCAGGCCACCAGCGCCGTCGGCAGGCGGTTTTCCGCCTTGAGAATCTGCTTGCGGGCCTCTTTCCCGATGACGCTCTGGAAGTCGCGGACCATCATCGGATAGGGATGCGAGCCCAGCGCGGAGCCGAGAATGTAGTGCGTCGTGCGAATGTTGGTCACCCAATCGCGCATCGCTTCGTTAACAGCCTCCTTCAGCGTCTGCTGGCCGACCGTCACCGGCACCACGGTGGCCCCGAGGCTTTCCATCCGGAAGACGTTGAGCGCCTGGCGTTCCATGTCAACCTTGCCCATGTAGATCACGCACTCCATGCCGAACATCGCGCAGACCGTCGCCGTCGCCACGCCATGCTGACCGGCGCCGGTTTCGGCAATGATGCGTTGTTTGCCCATGCGCTTGGCGAGCAGGATCTGCCCCATGGAGTTGTTGATCTTGTGCGCGCCGGTATGGCAGAGGTCCTCGCGCTTGAGATAGATTTTGGCCGTACCCAGATGCTCGGACATGCGTTCGGCGAAATAGAGCGGCGTCGGCCGGCCCACATACTCGCGCAGATAGTATTCCAGCTCCTTCTTGAACTCCGGATCCTTGCGGACAGCCTTGTAGACGCGCGTCAACTCGTTCAGCGGCTCCATCAAGGTTTCCGGCACAAACATGCCGCCGAATGCTCCAAAATGGCCATATCTATCAGGTTGCGTCGGTTTCATCGTCTAAATCCTCGGTAAAAGTCGGAATAATGTGTCCCCCGCCCCGCCAATTCAAGGCAATTCACCCCAGTCTCTGCCAGCGGCACCACACTCCTGAAGGCTTTACTTTAACAGGTTGCCGCACCGTGTATATGCTCATTCCGGATCGTCAACCAACCCAAGGAGGCCCCCCCCATGAAGCAGATATTTTTCTACACCCTCGCCGGCGTACTGATCCTTGGCGTCAGCGCCGAGGCAAAGAAGGGTCAGGAAAAACCCCCAATAATAGCTAAACCAATGACCGAGAATGCTGGAAATAAAAGTTTCCTGACCGAAACCATTGAAAACCCATTCTCTCAAGGGGCGGTTTTATTATTGCGCCCCAAACAGCACCAGTGCATCAACGAAAGACAGCGGGCCCGGCTCCATAGAAATCCCGCCGGCACAGGCGGCACGACCAATGATCTCCTCGGCGCTGATGCCGGCGGAGCGTAGCTGGCTGATGCTTTCGGAGCGCTGGCGCTTGCTGAGCTTTTCGCCGTTTTCATCGTAGATCAGCGGATGGTGGAAATGGGACGGAACGGGTGCGTCGAATGCCTGAAACAGGAGGATCTGGCGAGCGGTGCTGGTCAGAATGTCCTCGCCGCGGATAACGCAATCGATTCCGTGCCGGATATCGTCGCACACGCAGGCAAACTGGTAGGTCCATTGCCCCTGCCGATCCCGCAGGGAAAAATCACCGCACTGCCGTTTCGGTATCTGGCGGCACGTACCAAGCCGCAGATCGTTGAACACCACTTCCCCGTCCGGCACGCGGAATCGGACGGTATTGCCTTCGAGCGGCAGGCCCTTGTCGGCGCAGGTGCCGGTATAGCACAATTCGGCCGCCTCATCGGATTGCTCGTCGAGAATCTGCTTTCGCGTACACTCGCATCCGTAAACCAGCCCCTGCATCTGCAGGATTCCGAGCATCTTTTCGTAATAGTCGCCGCAGTCGCTCTGGCGATATTCGGAGGGGGGTGCCGCATTGGAAGCGCTGATGCCCTCGTCTGGAACAAAGCCCAGCCATTCCATGATTTCCAGGATGGCATCTTCGTATTCCGGCCGGCGGCGCGCGAGGTCGTGGTCCTCGATCCGGCAGATGACCTTTCCGCTATTGGTACGTGCAAGGCCCCAGACATAGAGCATATGGAGCACATGTCCCAAATGCAGGTAACCGGTCAGACTGGGAGCAAATCGAGTAACCATTATTGCCGATGGCCGATTGCCGATTGCCGGTCGGCTTCGCGAACAGCAGAGATAAAAGCGGAAACTTTGTCGATATCCTTCACGCCGGGCTCGATTTCGACGCCGGAACTGACATCGACGCCCCATGGCTTTACGATCTGGATGGCTTCGGCCACGTTTTCGGAGGTCAGGCCGCCAGCCAGCAGAATCGGCGTATCCGCAGCACGGATCAGATCTCGGGCCCTGCCCCAATCGCAGGTCTGACCGGTTCCGCCGATCGTTTTGGGATCATAGGAGTCGAGCAGGTAGCGATCGAATGCAAACCCATGATCCGCGAAATAAAGTTCCTCCGGCTTCAATGCACGCCATACTTCCAGTCCCTGGAAAATTTCCCGGTCAAGGTTCCAGTTGTCGGGCACGCGATGGACCTGCAGCACGTTGAACCGGCCATGCTGGGCGGCGTGGGCCAGCTCGGCTTCAGTCGGGCTGACAAATACGCCGACGCGTTTGATGCCCTCGGGCGTTTCCCATTGGCCGACGGTTTTGGGATCGATGTAGCGCTTCGATTCCGACCACTGGATAAAACCAAGCGCATCGGGCCTTAAAGCAGAAATCTGCCCAAGGTCGCCCTCCGAGCAGATTCCGCATATTTTAACGAATGTTCCCATTGGTCCTATTCGGTGACGGCCTCTTCAGAGAGATTCATCTCGGCAATGTCTTCCGCAATTTCGGAAGCGGCCTCGACGGCTATGGCCTTGTTTTCTTCGCTGTTGTCGAAGAAGAGCGGGTTCTGTCCCTCGGCCCAGACGATTTCGAGGTCTTCAATGCCGATGAAGCCGAAAGCGCTGCGAACCTGACGGGTCAGCGCATCGCGATCGTCGTCTTCCTTGTAGACGCCGCCGGAAGCGACAAGCAGGACTATGCTCTTGACCTTATGTAACGGCTTGATGCCCTCTTCCTTGCTGATGGAGAAGGTCAGGCCAGGGGTCAGCACCTGGTCCATCCACGCCTTCATGATGGCCGGAACGGTAAAGTTCCACATCGGCATGGTGAGTACGAGCACGTCGGCTTCATTGAACAGTTCGGCCTGCTTGCCGGCATAGTTCAGCGCCATTTCCTCAACCTTGGAGGGCTCGTAGTTTTCATCGAAAACCGGATACCAGGCACGTTTGAAGAGTTCGTAGGAGTAAAACGGCGGCTTTTCGTCGTAGAGGTTGACATTGACCAATTCCACTTCCGGCTTCAATTCGATCAGCTTGGCGAAGAAAGCTGCGGCCAGTTGCTTGGAAACCGACTCCTCGGTCGGCTTCGGATTCGCGCATACATGCAAAACATTCATTACTGAAACTCCTTCTCTCTATTTCCTTTTAAAAGGGTTTTTCTAAATCAAGACGGCGTTTATAACGCAATTCCCGAAGGCCTTACAATCAATAACCCCGAAAAGCGAAGGCACTTCCCCGCAATCTCGGGAAAGTGCCCGGTTATTGGTTAACAGGATCTACAGGTTGGAATAGAACCCTCATCCGATAACCAACAACTGATCGCTGACAACCGAACTACGGATTGGATATTTCGTCAAAAAACCCGACATAGTCATCCTTGCGATCGCCGTCACGCAGGGCAATAGCGGAGCGCGGGTGCTCGTTGTAGTGGCCGGTAATCATGTACGGAATGCTGTAACCCCAGTCGATCTCCTGGCTCATCGGGCACATGGTGTCCTGCACGAACTGCAGGATCGGGCGGAGCGTAAACTTGGGATTCTTCAGGAACCCGACCAACAGCTCGGTCGCGCAGTTGCCCGCGCCGCGGCCCATCCCCATCATCGTGGTATCGAGTAGCTTCACGCCGTTGATCGCGGCATAGATTGTATTCGAGTAGGCCATCTGCTGGTTGTTGTGCGCGTGGATGCCCAGCGTCTTTCCGGTTTTCTTGTAGCGATTGATCAGGTCATCGATCTGCTCATAGTAGAGCGATCCGAAACTGTCGACCACATAGAGAAAATCAACTTCCTCCACACCGGCAATGACCTCAAGTCCATTGTCCAGCTCATAGTCCGGCACAGTCGAGACCGCCATCAGGTTAAGAGCCACCTCGTAGCCCTTGTTCTTGGCATCCTTCACCAGCTCCAACGCCGCCGGAATCTGGTGGATATAGGTCGCCACGCGCACCAGGTCGATCACGCTTTCACTCCTCGGCAGCAGGTCCGACGGATTGGTCCGGCCCGTGTCGGCCATGACGGACAGCTTCAGCCCGGTGTCGTTGTCGCCCACTTCACGGCGAATATCCTCTTCCTCGCAATATTTCCACGGCCCGAAACCCTTGCCGGCAAACAGCGCCTTGTCGGCCTTGTAACCCACTTCCATGTAGTCGATGCCCGCGGCAACGCAGGTCTTGTAGATATCGCCGAAGAAGCCTTCGGGAAACTGATGCTGGTTGCACAGGCCGCCGTCGCGCACCGTGCAGTCTAAAATCTTCAGGTTCGGGTCGAACGTCACCCAACCCTTGCTCTTATCCGCTGCTTCGTTGCTCTCTTTTGCTTTCGTCATTTTTCTCTCCTTTAACCCCTGCCCGTTTTTCGCGGCAGCCACTCTTTCGGCCATCCTTTTCAATGCTTCTTCACGGTTTCCGGTCTGAAGCGATTCAGAGTATTGGACGCCACCGATTCGCTGCCGCCAGTAGTAGATACCGCCTCGCAACTTTAGATTCCTGATCCCTGTTCCTTCAAACGTCGACATGCGCATCACTCCATATGATCACATTTTTACACAAATGATGCGTATTGATGCGCTTTTATCCCCTGCATGTCAACCCTGCGCTTGAAATAGATCAGAACAGAAAGCTCTCGCAGAGTGCGCAAAGAAATGCCCAGTTGGAGAATCAGGGCCGACAAAACGCTGTAGACCGGGTGACCCCACCCGGCGGAAACAAAACAATGGAAACGCCCAATGCGGGCAGCGGGCCTACATTTCAGTTCCATCGAATGGATTGCATCGTTGTGCGAATGGCCAATCGTCGGGGTCCTTCACCAAACCAGCCCGGACTGGATTCATGCGGATGTATTCCCATTTTTCCGACCGGCTCTCATCGCTGCGCAATACATGATCGAAAAACCCGGGCTGCCATCTGAATTCCCGATTCGCCACCACCGCCTTGAACGCTTTCACCCATGCACCCACCATAGTATCTGAATTCGGTGAGATCGTGATGATCAAATGAACATGATCCGGCATAAGGACATGGCAATCCACGAATACATTGTAACGAGCCATCGAATCATCACAGAACGATTGCAATCGCATAAAAACCGCATAGTTCGCCAACACCCACTGCCGGCCTTCTGTGCAAATCGTCAGGAAATAAGCCGGCGATTGATCGAATATTCGACCTAGTCTACGCTGACGGCGAGGATATTGCGGATTGGGAATGGCGGAATTGTAAAACACAAAAACAAGAACTGCAAAGATAATATCCTTCTTCATTGCAGTCCGGGCATCCTTACCCGGCGCGCGCAACCGACATAAACGCCCGGTCGGGGGACCGGGCCTACAACTCCTGTAGGCCGGGTACCTTTACCCGGCGAAAACCGAACGACGGAACGCCCGATGTGAACATCGGGCCTGCACACCCAAAACAATGGTAAATCCCCCGTTCTGTAGGCCGGGTGACCCGACCCGGCGCACACAACAAAAAACCGCCTAGCGAGAGGCGGTTTTGATGCATCGTGCTGAATGTGCAATTAAATCAGGAAAAAGCGACGGTCGAAGGCGGGACCTCCACCGATCAGACCGATCGTCGGTAGGAAACAATCGAATATTCATCGGTCTCTTCGAGAGTTTCTTCTGGCTCAAAATGTTCAAGCCATTGGTCGTTGAAGAAGGTATCGCCCTCGACCTCTTTTTTGATCGTAGTGACGAGCAGCTGGTCACATTGCGGAATCATCAGGTCATAAATCGCCGCGCCGCCGCAGATAATCGCATCGGCCGGCACGTCAGCGGGATTGGAAACGGCGGCGGCCCCGTCAAAATGGGCGTCCGGATTGCGGGTCAGCACAAAAATATCGCGCCCTTTTAGCGGCGGAAGGCCTTCAAAGGTGGTGCGGCCGACCACGACCTTCCGCCCCATCGTGGTGCGCTTGAAAAACTGAAGATCGCCCTTGCAGCGCCACGGCAGGCCACCGTCCTTACCAATAACGCCGTTTGAAGACCGGGCAACAATCGCAATCATTAAACCGCCACCTCACCTTTAATAGCGGGATGGCATTCATAGCCCTCTAGCGTGGCATTACTCCATTCCCACTCAAAAATGGATTTATATCCTTCCAGCTTCAGCGTCGGCGGAGCATAGGGTTTGCGTTGCATCTGCTCCTCCAGCTGCGCCTGATGGTTCACATAGATATGGGCATCGCCGAGGAAGCCAATCAGCTTGCCGGCCTTCATGCCGCACTCCTTGGCGATCAACTCCAAAAGCAGTGCATACGAAGCAATATTGAAGGGAATACCGAGAAAGATGTCGCACGAGCGCTGGTTCCAGAGCAGATCCAGCACGCCATCGTTGCAGAGCAACTGATAGGAATAGTGGCACGGAACCAGCGCC
>JBNKSB010000187.1:0-6733 GCA_050297095.1 Pontiella sp.
ACCATGGGATTCACCCCGCTGGACGGAATCATCATGGGAACGCGTTCTGGTTCGCTTGATCCCTACATTCCGCTGCATATCATGGAATCACAGGAACTGACGCCCGCCCAGGTGAGCACCATGATGAACAAGCAGGGCGGACTGCTCGCGATCTCCGGCAAGAGCGACATGCGCGACAACGTGCAGGGGGCCGAAGCCGGTGATGAGAGCTGCAAGCTGGCCATCGAAATGTTCTGCTACAGCATCCAGAAGTTCATCGGTAGCTATATTGCCGCGATGAATGGCGTGGACGGCATCGTCTTTACCGCCGGCGTCGGCGAAAACAATCCGATGCTGCGTGCAAGAATTCTGGAAAACTTTGGGTTTATCGGGCTGAAGGTGGACGAGGCTCGCAACAATGCCAATGAGACGATCATTACCACCGACGAATCAAAAGTGACCGGGCTCAAGATTCACACCAACGAAGAACTGGTGATTGCACTTGATACCCACAATTTGATCAAAGGATAGATCGCCTGCATCTGATCAACACGGATGAATACGGAATAAAACCGTATTCATTCGTGTTTTTTTTTGGTTCAATCCCAACCTATGTCCAAGACAGAAACTAAAAAAACGTCCGCCTATGTATGGTTCGATGCCGAGTTTACCTCGCTGGATCTGGATAATGCCCGGCTTTTGCAGGTCGCCGTTATTGTTACGGATACGGAACTCAACCGGATTGCACCGGCTGAAGCCGACCTTAACCTTTGTATTCAGTTGGAGGCGGGGGAGTCGGTCAGCCCCTGGGTTGCTGAAAACCTCCCTCAACTCGTGGAAAAATGTCGGTCTGGCGATGCGGTGAGTGTTCCTGAGGCCGACCGCCAGATCGCCGCCTTGCTGGATCAATACTGCGGAACCCCGGCGGATGAGATGGATAAGCGTCCCGTGCTTGCAGGAAATAGTGTACACAACGACTGGTACCTGATGCGACGGATGCTTCCTTTGTTTGGCAGTCGCCTTCACTACCGGTTGCTCGATGTCTCCTCCATCAAGATACAGTGGCAGGATTGGATCGGCGGCGCGCCGTTCGACAAAGATAACGTTGAGCTACTCAATCGCTATTTCCCCGCCGGCGGCATTGCCTCTGCCGAGGCCCACGATGCGCTTTTCGATATTAAGGCTTCCATTGCGGAACTGGCGTTCTATCGGTCTCAACTTACGCACACGGGCTGAATCCCGGGAGTTTCTCGAGCACCATTCCAATATTGGTAAATCGCTTTGATTTGAGGCGGGTATATCCTCTATATTCACGCAATGGCAAAAAAACGGACAGATGGGCCCGCACGATCGGGTTGGCGCGAGATAGGGGGCATCCTGACGGGCACGCTGGGATTGATGTTGCTGTTGGGCATTTCGTCCTATGAGCCGAGTCAAATCGGACTATTTAACAGTCATCCGGATTGGGAGAGCAACTGGATCGGCCTCTTCGGTGCCCGGATGGCGTATTTCGTATTCATGTACTTTGGTGTAGCCGCATGGGTGATTCCTTTCTGCATTCTGTGGATTGGAATTTCAACCGTGATCTGGTCCGCACGAAAGAGCTATCCGCGCGTATTATGGTTTATTCTGGGGTTGTTGTGCCTGTCTGGATTGATCGACATGAACTACCAGTTCTGGAGCGATACGGTGGCGGAGCTGAATATTGGTACGCCTGGAGGACTGATGGGGGAAATGCTGGCGCAACGCTCTCTCGGTCACTGGATTGGCTACGCAGGTGCGGGAATCGTTTTCTTCGTTTTGTTGGTACTTTCCATTACGCGAATGATTGAGCTTCATGTTGTCGATGTAGCCAAGCAGCTTTGGGCGTGGGCGAAAAACCTCAAGATGGAAAAACCGTCCGTGGAGGAAGTTTTTGAGGAGAAGGCTGAAAAGCCGAAACCCAAGCGCAAACGTGCACCTCGAAAGCCGAAGAGCGAACCTGAAATGGCCGTGGCAGCGGATGAACTTCCGCAGGTTGATATTCGCAAGATGGTGGAGGAGCAGCAAAAGCAGACGGATAAGCAGAAAGAGCCCACTCCCAAACCGATCGTTGCGGAAAAACCAAAGGCCAAGCCGAAAGAAGACAAGCAGGCGAATGGCACCGCCGATACTTCGGCCTTTGCAGCGGTGGATGAAGGCGGGCATGCCAACTATCAACTGCCTCCGCTCTCCCTGCTGGATCCGCTGATTCCGCAAGGGAAGGGTATGTCGGCCGACGAAATCGCCAACACAGCAGAGGTCCTGCAGAATGCCTTGGAGGAGTTTGGCGTCGAGGCCAAGGTTACCGGCGTGCAACAGGGGCCAGTGGTCACCTGCTACGAAATCCTGCCGGCCGCCGGCGTTCGAGTGGAAAAAATAAAACAGCTGCAAGACAACATAGCACTGAAGATGCACGCCGAAAGTATTCGGATCCAGGCCCCGATTCCCGGCAAAGGCGTGTGCGGCGTGGAAATCCCGAATACCTCGCGCGCCTCCGTATTCTTCCGCGATCTGGTGGAAAGCAGTTCATTCCAGTCGAACCGACACCAGTTGCCGCTGGTTTTGGGCAAGGATGTTAACGGCAAGAACATCATGTATGATCTCACCAAGATGCCCCATCTGTTGATTGCCGGTGCGACGGGTGCGGGTAAGTCTGTCTGCATGAATTCGATCCTGACGGGGCTTCTGATGAAGCACACGCCCGATGATCTCCGCCTGATTTTGGTCGACCCCAAAACCGTCGAATTCCATGCCTACAACAATTTGCCGCACTTGGTGGTTCCGGTCATCACCAATGCCAAGAAGGTGGCCTTGGGCTTGCGATGGGCTATCGATGAAATGGAACGGCGCTTCAAGTGGTTCAACCAGGCCGGTGTGCGCGACCTTCCGAGCTTCAATGCCCGAGTTATTCAGAAGCAAACGGAACTCTTTGGAGAGGACGTTGCGAAAGAGCAGGAACCGAAGAAAAACGCGATCCCGGAAAAACTGCCCTACATCGTTATCGTCATTGACGAGCTGGCCGACCTCATGCATGTGGCTCAGGCCGAAATTGAAGCCGGCATCGCGCGGTTGGCGGCAAAATCGCGTGCGGCCGGCATCCATATGATTCTGGCTACGCAGCGCCCGGATGTGAAGGTGATCACCGGCACCATCAAAGCCAACTTCCCCGTCCGCATTGCCTTCAAGGTTTCGCAAAAGGTTGATAGCCGTACGATTCTTGACCGCATGGGAGCCGATACCTTGCTCGGCAAGGGCGATATGCTTGTATTGCCACCCGGAACCGACAAGCTGATTCGTCTTCAGGGGGTCTATACCAGCGACGACGAAATCAACCGCGTTACGAATTACTGCAAGGACCAAAGTCAGCCGGAGTTCATTACAGAAATCCACGAAAAAATTGAGAAGCCGACTTCCGAATTGCCGGAAATGGATAGCGGTGGTGATGATGAAATCATCGAGCAGGCCATTGAGGTGATCCGACAGACGAAGCGAGCTTCTACATCTTCGTTGCAGCGGCGCCTCCGTATTGGCTACACACGCGCCGCACGCGTGATGGACCTGCTTGAGGAGCGGGGTGTTATCGGTCCGCCGGACGGCGCGGGCCCTCGGGAAATTCTAATAGATCTTGATGGGGAAATTCCCCAGAACACGGGAGCAGTAGACAATGGAGCAAGCTAATCTCAATATTGGAACCATCGGACAAAAACTCGAATCTGCTCGCCGGGCTAAGGGCGTAACCGTTTCCGAAGCGGGCCGGGCAACCAAGATTTTGGCCAAGTTCATCGACGCCATGGAATCCGATGACTTTGGCGCCCTTTCGGCACCGGTCTATGCCAAAAGCTTTATTCGGATGTATGCCCAGTATCTCGGCATCGACCCCAATCCTCTGGTTGACGAGTATGTTGCCCAGCACGCCCCTAAATCCAAACATAATCTGGGTGACGAGGTGCGCCAAAAACTGGCTCAGGCGGATCACGTGTCGGTGGATTCCGATGGAACGGCCGTGGCCTCCCCTCCCAGCGTTGGGCAAAGGATCTTTGGCGGTGTAAATGAGGCCATTACCAATCTTTCCGGATCGGGTATATCGATGAAAATGGTGGCCTCGGTGCTGGCAGGTATCGTGTTGCTGGGCATCATCGTATTCAGTGCAACGCAATGCGCCGGCGATGATGAAGAGGAGCCGACTGCCGTGGGTGGCGCTGCGTCGGTGCAACACGAAGCCATCTCCGACGGGGTTCCGGATGCCTATCTGGTTGGCCCCGGTGAAATCGAGGTGGAGCAGTAATAGAGATTTGTCGTTCCGCATGGAGGCGGCGCGGATAAATGGTCGCCTCAAGGCGGTGCAACAACGTTAAAGGAATCCATGAAGAGTCTTCCCAACCATCTAACCATTAGCCGCTTCTGGATGACGGCAGTCATGATGATCTGCATGAGCATCGATTTTCCGTATGCGAAAATCATCGCGCTGGCTATTTTCATACTGGCTAGTGTGACCGATGCGCTCGACGGCTATCTGGCCCGCAATTTTTTCGGGGTAACCTCTTTTGGCAAGCTGATGGACCCGCTGGCCGACAAGGTACTTGTCTGTGCCGCTTTCATAGGGTTCGTCGAGCTTGAAAGCCTGCGGGCATGGATGGTGGTACTGATCATTGCGCGCGAATTCATGGTTACCGGCATGCGCTTGCTGATGATCGAGAAGGGGATTGTCATGCCTGCGGGCATGTGGGGCAAGGTGAAGACCACGGTGCAGATGATCGCGATTGGGCTCTATTTTCTCGGGCTCATCTGGCCGGCCTCATGGTTGCCTACTCCAAACAGCGCGTTCGCGTGGTGGCTGGGACTCGGAACTGCATTGCTAACCGCATGGTCCGGCGTTGTCTACTTCTGGCAGCAACGCCACACGATTTGGGAGAAGGAAGATCAAAGTGCGTAGCATCGCTGCTGGGCTGCCATCTGGCGGCGATACCTGCCACGGGCATCTTGCCGGCCGTGGTTAGCCGACGACGGAACGATAACCCTTTCAAGGAATAATATGGGACGGGAAAACATCGAAAACTGGAGTGTGCGCAAATGCTCCAAAGTGTGCGACAAGTGCGAGAAGGAGTTTGCCGACAAGGAAACAATCTGTTCCCGCCTGTCGTTCGAACAGGGCGAATATGTCCGGGAAGACTTCTGCAAGGATTGCTGGGCCGAGGCCGAGCCCGGACTGAGTTCGTGGAAAACCCAGTATCTCGTTCCGCCGCCTCCCGTTGAAGAGGCCGTAAAAAAGGAGAATGCAGAATCGCTCCTGCGCAAACTCATGGCCAAGGAGAATGAAGAAGACCTAAACGCCATCTTCATTCTCACCGTCATGCTGGAACGTAAGAAGATTCTCGTCGAGCGCGATGTCCAGACCGCTGAAGACGGTCGAAAACTTCGCGTCTATGAACATAAGAAAACCAACGAGAGTTTTGCCGTCATCGATCCCGAGCTAAAGCTCAATGAGCTCGAAAAGGTGCAGGAGGAAGTTGTGGTGCTGCTCGGTGGAAAACCCCGCAATGCGCCCGAGCCGGAAGCTGTTGAACCAACCGAAGAGGCTGGGCAGAAAGCCGATCCCGAAGGTGCCGGGCCTGACAGTTCCGAGCAGGACAGCAACGTGAGGGCGTAAGCACTCGGTCGTAAAATGAATAGCCTGCGGTAATGTTGGGTGCGGTTATTCAGTAAAGCCCGCGTCCCGCTGGTTTCTTTTCGTGTACGGAGCAATGGTGAATATCAGGAAACAAGCTACCAAAGGTTTTTCCGCATCTCTCTTCCACCTGAATGGTTTCTTAACCATGACCTGAACCGTGTATTCTTCATCCGACTGGATAAGGTGTTCGGAAGGAGGAATGATGATATGGCTTGGATCGCGAACCTGATCGTTACTTCCAATGAAGTAAAAGTCTCTGGAATTGGCGAAATAGGTAATTGCAGATAGAACGAGAGTCGAAACAATGATTGGAATCAGGGATTCGGCATAGAACGTATTCAACATCCTATCGGCAACAGGTCGGAACGGCCGCCAGTTGAACACTTGGGCCAGTTTAGCGGCCATCAAAACCAGGAAGAGACTCAGGGCAACTGTTGCAACGATTTTCCAAAATAAAGATTTCCCTATAAGTACGGCCAGCATGCATCCCAGAAGGAATTGGGCGAGTATCGAGACTATTCTTAATATTTTCATTTTATGTGGCTCATGCTGGGTGTAAGCCTCGCTGGAATTAGTGCCGCCCCGAATCCCTCGGTGTTTTCTGCGGAAAGTCCGGCTCTAGTTCAAAGTTGAGTGGAAAACGTTCTGCATATCACCTGCTATAGCAGGGGCGGAGTTCCTCCTAACGCGTCGTGCGAATTTCAATGGGTTGCTGGCGCGCCTTTAAAACCGGATGCCCATCTTTAGGCCGGCTTCAAGGGTGTTGTTCTCGGGCTCGACCCATTGGAAGTAGTTGGAGTCGGTCGTGGTGTTTGAATCGGCAATATCCCAGTACCTGATGTAGGGCTCGATGAAGAGCAACATGATTTGAAAATCCTGCTCAATGAAAACCGAGGCGCGTATACCATAACCGGAGTCCTGATGGTTTTCCACGGTGCCGAAGAAGGGGGATACGTCGCCAAGATGGCTTCTCTGCGTTCCGAATAAAAATACATCGCCTTCAAGTGAGGCCCCGATCTGCGTATCTGGAGAAATGAAATAGGCGAGGCGAGCTCCCAAGGGAAG
>JBNKSB010000188.1:0-23043 GCA_050297095.1 Pontiella sp.
GGGCAGGCTACACGGACTGCCCTTTTGCTTTCCTCGTGAACAACGCAAACTCCCGCCAATTCAAGGTTTGCAATCTTTTCATGCCCAAGTAGTATTTCGCGCTCATTTTGAACCAAAGGAAGAATCATGTCCAAAACCTATAAAATCACCCTGCTTCCCGGCGACGGGATCGGCCCCGAAGTTATCGCCGAATCCGTCAAGGTACTCGACGCAGTAGCCGAAAAGAGCGGTTTTGCCCTCGAATACACGACGTGTAACGCCGGCGGCGCCGCGATCGATGCCCACAACGACCCCATGCCCGATTCCGTGGTTGAAACCTGCAAGGCCTCCGACGCCGTATTGCTCGGAGCCGTTGGCGGCCACAAGTGGGACCATCTCACCGGCGCGCTTCGCCCGGAAAGCGGTCTGCTCAAGATCCGCAAGGAGCTCGGCGCATTTGCCAATCTCCGTCCGGTATCGGTTCCTGAATCACTCGCTGAAAACTCCCCGCTACGCAAGGAAGCGGTTGCCGGGCTGGACCTGTTCACCGTCCGCGAACTAACCGGCGGCATCTACTTCGGCCAGCCGGTTGGCGAAGAGGGTGAAGGCGACGACAAGAAGGCTTGGAACACCATGATCTACTCCGTCGGTGAGATCAAACGCGTCGCACGCGTTGCCTTCGAATGGGCCCGCAAGCGCCGCAACAAGGTGACCAGCGTCGATAAGGCCAATGTTCTTGCCGTTTCCCGCCTTTGGCGCGACACGGTGAAGGCGCTGCACGAAGCCGAATATTCCGATGTCGAACTCGACCACATGTATATCGACAACGCCGCCATGCAGATGGTGATCAATCCGCGCCAGTTCGATGTTATCCTGACCGGTAATATTTTCGGAGACATCCTGTCCGATGCTTCCGCCACCCTTGGCGGCTCGCTGGGTCTGCTGCCGTCGGCATCCGTGGGCGGCAAGGTCGGCCTGTTCGAACCAGTACACGGATCTGCTCCCGACATCGCTGGCCAAGGCAAAGCAAACCCGGTTGCAATGATCCTGTCCGTAGCGATGATGCTAGACACGCTGGATGAAGGCGCGGCAGCGAGCGCCATCCGCGCCGGCGTCGAAAAGGTACTGAACGATGGCTACCGCTCCGGTGACCTATGGAGAGAAGGCAACACGCTGGCCTCCACCTCCGAGCTCGGCGACCTCGTCCGTGACGCCGCCGTTGCAGTACTCTAGGCTCTTCGCGTAGCAAAGTTCAAAAGCGCAAAGACCGCTCGCCGGTCTTTGCGCTTTTTTGTATACAGGCATCATGAATGTTGCCGCAAAAATATTACAGGCTTTAAGGGATGCAGGAAATCAAACGGTTGCGACGGCCGAGAGCATTACCGCAGGCCACCTTCAAAGCCTGCTAGCCTCGGTTTCCGGCTCGTCGGATGTGTTCATGGGTGGCATCACGGCCTACCAACGTTCCATAAAGGTCGAACAATTGGACGTCGATGATATCCTTGCCTGCCGGACCGATTGTGTGGATGAAGAGGTTGCCCGCCAAATGGCAACGGGGGCACTGAAGTTGTTTCATTCCAACTATGCACTTGCCACCTGCGGTTATGCGGAACGGAAAGAAGGGAAGCCGTATGCCTACTATGCCATTGCACAGGCCCCGTCTGGAATCCTGTTGAGTGCACGGATTGAACTGGCGGGCAACCGAATCGAAGCACAAAGGAAAGCGGCCCAGGTTGTTCTAGAAAAGTTTCACGAACTACTCCGCAACAAAGCGGGCGACCAACGCTAACAGTCTTTCGCTGACCGCAGCATCCTGCACCGATCTGGAATTCGGTTCCAACTCCACGGTTTCGCATAATGTCCGCTTCGTGGAACAAACACATAGGCAGGCACGGTCGGAATCTGTCCGCATGTCGCGCGTCTGCAGGGCGGCGGTGCAGGCAATGCCCAAGGCGCGAGAAGAGAAACGTGAAGCGTAGGCATATGCGCTGTGCGCCATTGCACGGGCGGTTTGCCCAGAACAGTACGAACCCGGGGGTTGCCCCAGGAAATCGTTCATCGCCTCGCGGCTGTATGGAATGCGCACATCCAATACAAAACGAGATGCACCGGGATGGACCAGCAAGGATTGGACCGCTCCCACCCCTCCTCCGGCAATGGCGATACACGCCTGATAACCGGACGAGTGAATCGCCTCAACCAGATTGTCCTGAATATGGTCCATTTCCATTTCACTGAAGTGCTGGACGGAGAGGTCGGGTTATTCTTCAAGCAACGTGACGGACTGGATCACGACGGGGTCAATCGGCACATTTCCGTGCGGCCCTACCGATCGCGTTGCAACCTCTTTGATCCGGTTCACGACATCCATGCCCTCAACCACCTTGCCGAAGACGCAATAGCCCCATCCGTCAAAACTGGGATAGTCGAGGTTGGCGTTGTCGTTCACATTGATGAAAAACTGGGCACTGGCACTGTGCGGATCGGATGTACGTGCCATCGCAATCGTGCCGGCGACATTGCGCAATCCATTGTTGGCTTCGTTCTCTACTGTGCGGGGAGCGGGTTTCTGGTTCATCGAGGCATCGAATCCCCCGCCCTGAATCATGAATCCATTGATCACGCGGTGAAAAATGGTTCCGTTGAAGTGCCCGGATTCGACATAGCTGAGAAAATTATCAACCGTTTTCGGGGCATGCTCCCTATCGAGTTCGAGGGCAATATCCCCCATGGACGTTTTCATTAAAATCATGATGACATTCCTTTTATCATTATTGGTTTGTTCCATTTCAACCGGTATTTCTTGCGCTGATTCCAAGGATAAACGGCTGACCGGCTCCGACTTGTCGCATGGAGAATATCCCGCCACCTTTGGTAAATCGATTGATTGGCAACCGGCCATTAACCCGCACAATACTGCCGCCATCGGCGCCAGTCGTTTAAGCATTGTTCCTTCTCGCGGTTTCATGATGATAAAAAATATTGGTATGGCCATGGGTTGTCGATAAAGTTTAGGTTTATTTTGGAACAACGAATGAGCATGAACAAAAACACCAGAAGGAAATTGCGCCGCCCGTTTGAAACGGGAGGATTCCTGATACTTAAAGCCATTATTCCGATCCTGCCACGCAGGGCCGTGACAGGCGTGGCCAACTTGGCCGGAAGCCTAGCCATGATCCTTCCCCTGCGCGAAAAGCAAATCGGCATGAAAAACATCGAGGCCGTTTTTGGTGACAGTAAAAGTCATTCGGAAAAGCGCCGGATCCTGCGAACATCGTTTTCGACCTTCAGCCAAACCATGCTCGATGTCTTCTGGTTTTCCAGAAACCCAAAGAAGCGCATTTCAAAATACGTGGAGTTTGAAGCCGGCCCGCTCATGGATTCCTTTTTCGAGAACAAAGCAGTCATCTGCATTACCGCACATATCGGAAGCTGGGAAATCATGGGTCAAACCGGCGCATTGATGGGGGCTGACATGGCCAGCATTGCGGCGACCATTAAGAACGACGTGGTCGACCGGATTCTCATAGAACAGCGCGAACGGACCGGCCAGACCATCATACCGCAAAAAGGGGCACTCCGAACGCTGATTGCGCGCTTCCGAAAAAACGGCAAGGCGGCCTTCGTGCTTGACCAGAACACCCCGGAAAAGGAAGGCGGAATCATCGTAGACTTCCTGGGTCTTCCCATGCCTGTTTCTTCCGCCCCCGCCGCTCTGGCCTATCGCACGGGAACAGAAATCATGTTTGGATTCTGCCTGCCCAAACCGGGTGGCCGCTACCATATACGGATTACCGGCAACCTCATCCCCCCCCCCTTCGACAAGGATGCCGACCAAGATCGCGTTGCTCGGGATTTGACCCAGCAGATCCTGAACGAAATATCCCGCGAAATTCTTGCGCACCCACAATACTGGCTCTGGTCCTACAAACACTGGCGGCGTGTACCCGGCCGGACCTATCCCGACAACTATCCGCACTACTAAAACCTTGGTCTTCCCTTTCGCACCGACTATGGTTTTACGGAATCACTACGGGACGCGGCCATGTCGGACAACAATAACCGCATTAAGGAACGGATCAACTTTTGCATCCAGGGAGAGCTTTGGGAACAGATCCCCAGGTTCCTGGAAGAAATGCATTTTGCCGATATTGCCGAAGTGATCAATCACGCACCGGCCGACGCCCAGACCAAACTCTTCGAGTTGCTCAGCGACGACATTAAGCCGGACGTATTGTCCGAGCTAGATGACCAGACCGAGGCCGAAATCCTTGACGAGATGACAGCGGAGGAAATCTCTGACATCGTCGAGGAGATGGCGCCGGACGATGCCGCGGACGTGCTGGGCGAGTTAGAAAAGGAGCGCAGCGCAGAAATCCTCGGCCTTATGGAAGAGGAGGAATCGGAAGAAGTCCGCGAACTTCTGCAGTATGCGGAAGATACCGCCGGCGGCATCATGACCTCCGACTTTGTTGCAGTTCGGGCAACGATGACGGCGAGCGAAGCCATCGACCATATCGGTACGCTCGATCTGGAAGAAGCCGTGTACTATGCGTACGTTATCGACTCCGAAGGACGGTTGACGGGCTGGGTCCAACTTTGGGAACTGCTCAAAACCTCAAACCGCAGCATGCCGCTCTCGGAGCTGGCGCAACGCGAGCCCATAACGGTCCACACCAATACCGACCAGGAAGAGGTGGCTCGGCTGGCCGCCAAATACGACCTTAGCTCGCTTCCCGTACTCGATTGGCAGGACAAGCTGGTAGGTCGGATTACCATAGACGACATCATGGACGTCATGGAGGAAGAGGCCTCGGAAGATATCTTCAAACTGGCCGGTTCCAGCGATGTGGAGCTGGAAGACACTTCGCCGCTGCAGGCCTGCAGGGCCCGTTTGCCGTGGCTGCTGATCACGCTGGTAACCGGCTTCGTTACCAGCCTGATCCTTAACAACTTCGACGAACACCTCAAACTCGCGGGAATCGGCGCACTGATCGCTTTTGTCCCGATCATTATGGGCATGGGCGGCAATACGGGAATCCAGTCTTCCACGCTTATTATTCGCGGCATCGCGCTGGGCGCGACCCACAGCAGGAAGATTATACGGATCATTACCCATGAAATCATCGCCGGTGCCACCATGGGCCTGATCTGTGGAACCACGATTGGCCTATGGGCCCACTTCCTGATTTCCAGCAAAGGGATGCCGAGCATCGCCCCCGCTTATCTTGCGTTCACTGTTGCCGTGGCGCTTTTCAGTGCCATGGCCTTTGCCGCCGTCTTCGGCGCATTGGTTCCTGTTTTGCTGGACCGCATCAAGGTCGATCCGGCCGTCGCGTCCGGGCCATTTGTAACCTCGTCGAACGACATTTTTGCCCTACTGATCTACTACGGGGTCACGTTTGTCATGGTCGGCGCGTCTCATTTGTAGCCAGGGGCATCCTGTGATTGTACGCTCCACCGCCATTCCCCTCGCCATCTTCCCCTACTCCAGCACCTCGCGCATTGTGCATTGGTTCACCCGCCACCAAGGAAAGATTTCGACACTGCTTAAAGGGGCCATGCGGCCCAAGAGCCCGTTCCTCGGGGAATACGACCTGTTCAGCACCAGTGAACTGCTCTACTTCGAAAAACGCGTCAACACGCTGCACACGGGCAAGGAATGCGCCATGCTGCATCGGCGAGATGCCTTTCGCACCGATTGGCGGGCCATGCAGGCAGCCTCCTACATTTCTGGACTCATCGAGCGGACCACACCCGAAGAAGCCCCCCACCCCGAATTGTTCGAACTCTACGAAGAACTACTCGACCTTGCTGAAGAGTATGGACGGCATGCCCCATTCCTAATCTGGTCGGAACTGCGCTTCTGCGATCATCACGGCCATGCACCATCGCTCGGCAATTGTGTTTTATGCGGTTCAAGCCGCGAACTTCGTTTCTGCGCCTCCCAGGGCGGAGTGGTATGTTCCTCCTGTTCCCGACAGAAGAAGCTTCCCATACTCGATTGCCCACCCGACGTACTGGCCATGCTACAGGCATGGCAACGAGCCAACCATCCCTCCGGCATTGTTAAGACCCAACTATCGGGAACCCAGACCACCGCTCTCAACGCGATCATGACCACCTTCATGATGTACCAGTTCAACCTGCCGCCGGAACACCGGTTGGCAGCACAGACTACATAAACGATTTCAACTGGTTGAACACTTCGCCCGTCAGCGTTTCGATCAAAGAGGTTTCATCGCCGGAAAAACCGTGTGAATAATAGGTGGGCAGTTGGAGCCTGGAGGCATACCGGTTCACCAGACCTTTATCTTCTTCCAACCCGCAGTGCTCCAGAATGGCGTTAATAGACGATTCGGATTCGTCGCACAGCTTTTCGTAGCCCACCACTCTGACTGCACCGGCAACGGCGGGGTTATGAAGCAGTTCCAGCAGATAGCGGTGGGTATCGTTCCAATAGAGCCCCCAAGCCTCAAGGTCGCGGCCGGCGGACCATGCTGACAGAATTTCCTCTGTAGTGGATGCCGAACCATAGTTCACCGGCGCCCAGTTCAATCCAAACTCGTAGTGCCCTACACGGCACATGTGGCGTAGCACGGGGGGATCTTCCCTTTCCAGCTTTTCAAACAGCTGCTGCTGCTTGCGCAAGGAGGCAATATGGGCCACAGGATCGCGCACCGGCACCACAAAGCGTGCGCCGGGAAACAGCGTTAGAAGATATTCGATACGGCTCAGGTTATAGTTTCCCTTGGCAAGATAACGCATCCGGTCACGGGCCAATAAAAGCTTGCGGATATGATCGCGGTAAAAGCGTTCAAATTCCGGGTTGGTTGTTTCGGCATCGAGCACATTGTTCCGGGAAGGATCGTGAAGGTGATCGAAGAAATGCATCCATAGCGGTTCCTCCATCGCTTCCGGGCTATCCGGCCCAACCCTGATGCCATCTTTGTGCGTGCGTTCTTCCAAGTTGGACTGGTCGCCCTGCCCCCGCGTTGCCTGTTGGAGAAACCTGCTCCACCAATAGGGTGTATAGAGCATGGGAAAATCCTTGTAGACATGAGACGAGGTTTGAGCATGGTCTGCCAGCATTTCCAGCAAAATGGTGGTGCCGGAACGGGCCAAGCCGGTGACGTAGATGGGTTGTTCAATGCCAATGGACTCGAGATCCTCCTTGAGGAAAAAGGACTCCAGCTTCCCCATGGAAGCCCAAAAGGAACGGGCATTGAACACCAGATTGCTCAAAAACCGGATTTCGGAAGATACCGCGCTCTTTGCCTTGGCCATGGGTACCACCTACTCGATTTTGAAGGCCAACTTCATGATGAGGGAAAAAACCGTCATGCCGCCAATAAATACGGTTTCCCACCCCCGCAACCAATGAGGGCCGAACGGCAGAAACGCTTTTCGGGGAAAAGAGGCATGGATTTCAGATACACCAGCGTCATCGGGTAGGTAGCCCAGCGGATTCCCCAGCAAAAGGCTCCACCAGGCCTTCTGGGCGATAGCGCTTCCCCGAGGTGGAAACGAGATGCTAGCCAGTGCACTTCCAGACACGTCGGCCAATTCAATTCCTGTGGCATCCTCGGTCATGATGAATGCATTGGTGTAAACCGCGGAACGGGCAGACATATCTGTAACCAGTACGCTGGAGCCCTTCGGCCAAGATTCCACGGCTACGTGTTCCCGAGGAACGGGTGAAACATAGGCATACTTAGAGTGCATCCATGAAGCCAACGAAAACAGGGGAATCACCGCGATGCAGGTCGGAACCAGTGTCAGCACAAAACGCTTCAATGCAATTCCAATATTTTCCTTTGAGAGCCGAAGAATGGCTGAAAGATCATCCGGATCCTTCGCCAACTCTAGCTGTATCCCGCGCATGCGCACCTTGATTTCCCGAAGCGTTTCCTGCGGTGAACACAGCCGATACAGGAACAGTACAACGGCGGAACAAAGCAGGGACCAAAGCAGGATCGAACCTGTAGCACCGATCAAGGAAGCTACAAGACGATCTACGGCGTCATAAACCGGAAACGGAATCCCTAATAAACCGCAATCAAACAAACCCATGTTGACTCCTGTCGGTGTCGCATTCCCCAAGGGGAAACAATCACTACTGCTCGTCTTTCTTTTTCACGTCCTGCGGCTTGTTCTTGCCCCTAATTTTGCGGATCAGGAAACGAATGGGCCAAACAAGAATAGCTCCGAGGGCAATGCCGATACTGGCAATCAACGCCCAAAGCGCCCCCAAGGCACTCAAGCCGGCACCCGGCCCAACATACGCAATCACTTGGTTTGACAGATCCATTTTACATCCTTCCTTTGTTGAAATCGAAATCCAGCTGCTCTTTCGTATACCGCTTGGCACTCCAAACACATGCAATGTATGAGTCATCCTTACCCGCACGACAAGGGTTGATCCATTCCCATACAACTTGGTTTTCGGGAGTCAGTTCGAACACCCTTCCCGCTCCGGACTCGGTGATCAGCACATTGTCGTTTGGTAGAATTTGTATGTCAGCCCATGTTCTGCTTTCAAGATACGGTCCGGGGGAGCCGTCATAGATCCTTTCGAGTTTGCGCACCAATGGATCAAATACCATGAAGGCCGACTTCCCGCCCCGCCCCCGTTGCCCGTCCGCATCGAACACGGCAATGTTACCCTGCTTGGTAACCTTGGCACAGCCCTGGCGAACCCAAGGCCCGTTCGTCAACCAGTGAATGTTTCCATTGTCTGGATCAACCACAACCAGGAGTCCCGCCTGACGCATGGAAACCAGAAGATCGTCTTCCTCCACGGCTCCAATCTTCTGGGCAAGAGCTTTCCCCGCCACACCTAGGCTGTTGCACCCGAGCACTCCGATCGCCGCAGGGGATAATCGCATAAGAATACGTTCATCCACTTGTGCAACCATGGCATCGAGCAGATTGATTCGGCTGAGCACCTCCCCCTGTGCCGACAGCGTAACGAGTTCATCCTGAATCAACGGGCAAACCAACTGCGGCATTTTATCGACAGGCGTCGTTCTTATCGATCCAACCACGGTGCAGATCGTACCGTCTTCACGAACGACAAAAGTGCCTTCGGCCCGCTCGTCAAAAGTCCATATCACGTTGGAGTGGGCATCCATCTTTACCAAGCCATAACCACGGGGATCTCCTGCGACCGAATAAGATGCGAGCAGATCGCCGTTCGAATAAAGGTGCAGAGAACGCCAGAAAATCAGGGCGGCATCAGCAGGTTCCAAGTCATTCGAAGATTCATCCCATATCGTCCGGAAAGGGAGATTCCAGCGATGCACGACATTCCCCTCCAGATCCAGAAGCTCCGCCTCTTGTGCATCGGCCGGTGATACCAAGGTGTAGTCGCCATACAGCTTACGTTTGTTTTTCCTAACTACACCTTCCTGATCATATCTTGCGGACTTCCAAAGACCGGAACTCACCAGCAGCTCTTTTCCCAGGGGCCGGTCGTACACCTTGTCCGCCAGATGAAACGCCCATTCGAGCATGCCATAGAACGGTTTTGTATTATACTCCCCGACCAGTATACCGCCAAAGAACGCGAGAAACAGAATACCTACTAAAGTTAGAATTGCCAAAAATCGGTTCATGTCGAAACCCTTAATCGTTGTTCATGAAAGTCAGTTCATCGGCGGCGTGACGGCTGGAAGACATGACGACGGCCGTAAAGTCGCCATCGGGTGCACTGCGATAGGGCGATATCCATTCCCAAACCAGGTTCTTGTCACGATCCACCTCTAAAATCCTTCCCCCTTGGGATTCCGTGATCAACACGTTACCGTTCGGCAACAGCTCCTGAACCCCTCTGATATTGCTGGAGAAATGAACATCGCCCCCGGTATACAACCAGCTTATCTTCTCTTTGACCGGATCGTATTCGATAATGGAAGATCCTCCTCCCAAGGTCCTGCGCCCGTTGTTGTCAAAAATCATCAGCTTTCCGTCATCCAACATATCCGGATCATGCTGCCCCTTCCACGGACCTTGAAGCGTCCACACCATCTCACCGTTCTCGGGATTGACAACAGCCAGCATGCTCATGCTCCTGAAGGAAACAAGAATTTGTCCCGCTTCTACGCCAGACACCTTGTCGGCAAATGCCTTGGGCACAAGCTTTGCCGTATTGGTATGGAGAAAATCCCCGTTCCGCCGGTAGATGAACGAATACAACATCGCACTTTCTCCCGTATCCTTGAAACGCTTCAAAACCGACGCCAACAGGTCAATTCGGCGAAGCTCCTTGCCCTCGGGCGACAACACAACAATGTAGTCACGGAAATAGGGCTGATTGATCTCGGGAATTTCAGGAATCGGCACTTTTGAAATGTGGTGGACCAAGGTGTATATATTGCCGTCCTCTCCCACTGTCACATCATGGTGAACGTTGTCGCTAAACGTCCAGACCACATTGGAATCCTTGTCAATCTTCATCAACCCATAGCCCCATGGGGCAGCCCCCTGCCCAATGACATCGACAATAACGTCGCCATTGGGCATCAGGATGGCCTTGCGCCATGCAATGAAGGAATCGTCAACCAACCGGCCAAGATGCGGGCTCGTGGGCCACGCCTTGCGGAATGGAACCGCCCATTCGTGCACGATTTGCCCTTCCATATCCATCAGAAATGCTTTTTGTGCGTGGGAGGAGGCAAAGAACGTATATCCATCAAATGCCTTTTCCCTGTCCCATTTAACCACGCCGGTATCGGCAGAACGCGTTTTGATCCAGAGATCGGTATTTCTGGCTTTGTTGTAATCAAATGTTTTTATTTTCAGGGCACTTGCAGCACTAAAGGCACGACCAAAAAAACCATATACGGGTGAAACCTGAAACTCGGCCACAACAGCGCCGACTATGAAGGCCAGCAAAGCCATCAATACCAATGCGGGAATAAGAATCTTTTTACTCATTATTGATTTACATCCTCGTTCGCAAGGAACAGAAAATTTACACGTTGCAACGTAATATATGGGAGTATTTAGACAACAGACTCCCATGTACAGGAATTTATAGTCCATATCCCATACGGGGAAGGACAACCTGCATTAAAAGATAGACGACCCAACATCGGCATCACTACTATCCATGGACGAATATGAGAAAAGCATCTCTAACGAGCGACATATTGACTGACCAACCATGCTGAACAATAAAACAGTATTCATCCATCGCTACGGACTGGAAGGCTGGATCTGTTGCGGAGGACATGCCGTTCCGGGAATTGTGAAAAAACTCTCGAACGAAACGGAAATCCATTTCTTCGGCCCCAAGACTACGGAACCGCCCGATGCGGCCCTCCGTTCCGGCTTGGTTATGCATGAACTTCCATACACATGGAACCGGGCCAACCCCACCGACAAAGTCACGAAGACCCTGCTGTGGTATTTCTGGTTGCCGATGATCTCAATCCGCTGCCGGCTAATGGGTGCCCGACTAATCTGGAACGACGAAACCGTCCCGTTTACCGCACCGATCCTAAAGTTTTTCTTCGGAAGAAACGTGGCCATTACCGTAATGGATTTCTTTGCGCGCATCTATACGGAGAAACATCCGGGCATGCGCTGGCTGAGCAATCTCGTAGAACGCATCGACTTCGCGGCTTGGCGCAAGCTTCCATTAATATTCACCAAAGTACTGTACACACAGGAATTTCTCGCAGGCAAAGGGGTCCCGCAGGAAGTCATGCACCTCTACCGCAATCCCGTTGATCATGAAAAATTCCATCCCGTCGACGATGCAACGCGCAAATCGACTAGGGAAAAGCTCGGATTCAGCGATGATGATATCGTGCTCAGCCACCATGGAATACTGCATCCGAACAAGGGCAACGATTGGATCCTGCACCGTCTTGCGGAATTAAAGGACGAGCTTCCCAACCTCAGGTTTCTGCTCATCGGGAACGGTCCGGAGATGGATACCCTCAAGAAACTTGCCGACCAATTAGGCATCTCGGACCGAATCGTGTTCGCGGGATGGCTTCCTTCTGAAAATGAACTCAACAACGCACTCGCTTCGGCCGACATCGGACTCGTCATGCGCATCGGCCAGGAAACGGACCACTTCCACATGACCGACACCCTCGCCCACGAAATGGCTTGCGGGAAACCCATCCTCGCCGTCAACCTCAAGGGAATCGCCGAGGTGATTCACGATGGCGAGAACGGATTCCTTTTCAACATCGACGCAAGAGAAGAGTTCTGCACAAAGTTGCGAACCATATCTGTTTCAAAACCGCTCCGAATGGAATATGGAAGCAAGGCCCTGCAGACCAGCCTTGAGGTTAGCGCAGTCGACAAGGTGGTCGGTGATATGGTCAACCTCCTGAAGTAACCTATGTTTAACGAACTAATACAACAATGGATTCTGCGGGCCCATCGGCGGGTCTTTCCCTTTCCCAAAAAATGGATGGATGCCCGCGGCCCCGGCTCCGGAATGCTGATCAAAAACCTGCTGAAATCAAAGGATCCCTGCCTCGTCGCTCGCTTTGGAAGCATTGAAATGGAAGCCATGATGGCCTACATGCATCAAAATGCGCGCATGACGCCATGGCAGCGGTTTTACAGGTTTGCCAGTTGGGATGTGCGCTATATCGGATGGCAAGATCCATTAAAGAAGAAGCTCGCGAACAATGCGGGCTTCTTCCCGACGGAAGAACCATTCCTTAACCGATTCGCGGAACTCTACCTATCGCTCTTGCCGGAAATCGATTTGGTCGGTTCATGGATCCATGCCGAAACCCTCGTGAGGGATCGCATGCCCGATGTTCAGCGCATTCCCCTTCCCTATCTGGAACCCTATTTGGACAACACCCCATGGAGCAAAGCGCTGGAAAATAGAAAAGTACTCGTCATCCACCCCTTTGCTGAAAGCATTGCTGCGCAATACGCAAAGCGAGACAAACTTTTTAAAGATCCGGCTGTGCTGCCGAATTTTGAATTATCCACGCTCCAGGCCGTTCAGTCAGCGGGAGGAAACAGCGTGGCCTTTGACAACTGGTTTGAAGCCTTGAAATCCATGCAGACCGCAATCGACAGCATGGACTTTGACGTGGCCATCATTGGCGCCGGAGCCTATGGCCTACCGCTGGCGGCCTATGTAAAGTCCATTGGGAAACAGGCTGTCCATCTGGGGGGTGCCACGCAAATGCTGTTTGGAATCTATGGGCAGCGCTGGCTCAACGATCCCTTAAGGAAACCGTTCATCAATGAACACTGGGTGCGCCCGATGCCTTCCGAGAGAATCACAAACGCATCCAGCATCGAGAACAGCTGTTACTGGTAGCATTCCGAACCGACGCTTCATTTCCCGCCATATTGAGATGTTCGTATCCTAGGTAGCTCATCATCCCCAATGTTGAACGAGGTTCCGTAGAAATCGTTGCACCGCCTCATCACCTCTGCAGGATGCTCCACAATTTCACGATAGTCGGCCACGACCACCCGGTTGTGCACCTTCAGTATGTATTTATAGAAACTTGTGTAGCACATGCGGGCTGTTCGGCGGGATACCTGAGGGAAGCGCTCGGTTAACGAATCAACATACTCCATGATATTGCGCACCGGAACAATGATGGGAATATTGTTTTGCAGACAATATTTCACCGTTGCAGGCACCTCGCACGTATGCGAAATCTTCAGATTCGGGTTATGCTCGCGCACATAGGCCACCAGCGAATGTGTTGCACTTGCGCCTGCTCCTTCGATCAAGAGGTCCGTATCCGGACCGGGAGCCTCCCAGAACGTGTCCGGCTTGATGTGTTTTGCATACCAGAGATACAGCCGCGGCGACTTCGAGATCGGGCCGCCGGCCCGGGTCAACGGGCAGATGATCCGGTAGCAAAAGTTCCACACCGGACGAAGACGCTTGCTTGCGGTCCACGCATACAGCAGATTCTTAATGCTCATTAATTCTTCTCTCCATGTGCTGCAGAATCGTGTTTGGGGCACCCGGTTGCTGTTCGTCTAAAACTCCACACCAACGCAGCTACTAAAACCAGATAGCCTGCAAATTGTGCATGGAGCACTCCTTTTGAAGCATCGTAATAGAGTTCAACCTCATGATCCCCCGTAGGAATGAAGACACCCTGACAAAGATAGTCAACCGGCTCAACCGGCACGGATTGTCCATCCAGCCTCGCCTTCCAGTCGGAGGTGTAGCGTTCCGCGCAACGCAACACTGCGTTGCTCACCGCATCCACCGATAAAACCACCCGCCCCGGATGATAGTCCTTCACGCGAACCGATCCTGTCATTCCATTGCCTGAAAGTTCCTGAAACCCGGAATCCGCGGACAGGGATACCTCTGTCAGATCGCCAATCTGTCGCAGTGACTCCTCGTCGCTCATTTTTCGACTGCCTGCAAACAAGGCGTAGCGTGGAAGCGCATTCTTCAGCTCGAAAACGGCATAGGGCCCTCTGGCATCGGTCTGCAGTGCAAACCCTCCATCACTCAAAGGCCGAACACCGAAAGAAAATACCTTACCGACCCGTGCAGGTGGAACCTGCTGTTCCAGCGCGGCGGGTGCGAGCAGATACTTGACGCCGGAAAACTCCCAGAGCGCCAAGGGATCGCGTTGTGCCGCCTTCAGGAATGCTTGATAGTCGGTCGGCATGCGCGACAGGTCGCCCGGATTGAAGACATCAATGCCGTTGTAAGGAAGCGTGTAGGTTTTAAAAATCCCGAAAATTCCCTGCTCCTGCACAATGGCCACTCGCCCATAGCCCAGGTTTTGTTTCAGGAAGTCGGTCAGCGGATTTGCGGCAACGTAGCTTTTCGGCATTTCCCTGACATAATGCTTGGACAAGCGCACGGCATCACCTGCTACCAAGAGGATCAACAATGCCGCCACCCAATTTTTGAAGCGGTGGAGCTTGGCAAACCGGGGAAAACCGAAAAACGCAAAAACCACAGCAACTACCAGTGCCATGAACGAGGCATACCAGAGCGCTTTAATCTTGTTTTCGACAATGGCCTTCGCCATCGCCTGCGGCCAGTTATCGGAAACGAAACTACCGATCTCGCCCGTCATTCCCATCACCAGCCCCATGGCCCCTGCCCCGAGAATTCCCATTAGAGCAATCATGCCCCAGAAGTAGGCACGTATGCCGGGACTGGACACGGGCTCATTCTTCATCTCTCGGTCATCCTGCACCGGCCGGGAAAACAATGCATCCACTCCATATGCGGTAAGGATCGCCATGCAGACCTGAAAAACCTGAAGGAACTTGTTGGGGTTCCGAATATTGTTCACCACCGGCAGCTTGTAGAAGAGCGAGTAGAGCGGGAAAAACTTCCCGAAGGACAGCATCAGGGTCACCCCTGCCGCGGCAGCCCAAAAAACGATTTCCGCACGGTGCTTCGAGCGCTTGCAGAAAAACAGGGCAAACACAGCAAAAGCAATCGGGATCACGCCGATATACATGTTCTCCAGCTTAAAGTTTCGGAAGCCCTGATGGGTTTTCTCCCAGCCGGCGGAACGCCCCATGCGACCCCAGTATGGTCCGTCGGCTTCGCCGCTGCGCCAGCCGGTGTAGCCGGGGGCGATGAACGCAAGCGACTCATCCGGAGGGAAACTCCACTGGGTCATGTAATCCCATTTCTGCTGGGGCGTTTGAAGCTGCGTCTGCACCGTGTCTTTGACCCTCGACTTGTATGCTCCCAACAGAGGTCCACAGGCGAACAGGAAGGCAAACAACAAGGCGGGCACCAAAACGCGAATCCATTTCACGGGCGATTTGAAGCCGTTTTCCTTGAAGAGACGGAACAGGAGATATGCGCCGGAAAACAATGCGAAAAACAACGCTACGTCCGGCTGGTGGACAAACATCAGCCCGACACAGCCCCCCCATAGGATGCTGTGGGGCAATGAACCGCAAACCGCTTTGGACACCGGCAACAAGGCGGCCACAAACAGCATGACGATATAGGGTTTGGCAGGATGGCCGGCATAGACAATCGTAAGGTTTACTCCCAGCCAAAAAGCGGCCAGTGCAGATAGCGTAGCCGCCCACATGGATACCCCCATCGAACGCAAGTAGCGAAGCAACAGGAACGAGGCCAGCAGGCAACCCAATCCATGGTACCAGTTGTTCCACAAGATTCCGTTGTGAAAGAGCACCTTCAGGAGACGCAGGAAATTCATACCGGCAGCAACAGGAACACCCATTAGTGGACTGTCTTTCCAGCCCGACTTAATTAAATTCAGCACATCGGAAAAAGTTTGGTTGGCTGAAGCGATTACTGCATCCGTGCCTAACAATACCTTCTGACCTGATAAATAGCCGGCAAATATGACCGCAAATAAAAATGCGATAAATAAATGAGGCATATATCGATGAAACTTCATATCCATGATTCTTGTGGTTCCTTAACATCCTTGTCTTCATTCCCCAGCATGCATGCCAACCATACCCATCATCGGCAGGCCCAAGTCAATCCGAGACGGTTTTTCATAATTCGGAGCTTCTTTTTAACCTAAGCCCACATGCCCTGTTGTACAAATCCACATCCTCCGAATGAAAGTCCGCCACGTCTTTCCGAAATGATCCCTCAACCTGGTATTTCCCCTTTTGTTACCAACGTTAATTTTTTTAGGTGGGACGCGCGCCATGGACGGTAGCTTCTATTCCAATAGGAATAATGGGAAAGAACCAAATCAACCGGATCCCTCATCCAGGTTATATACGCAACTTCATGTCTTTCCGCCAAACTCAGATATTTAAGCGGAAGGAAATGGCCATGAATGCATTCGATGTTCTTAAAGCTTCTTGTTGCGTTTTGGCGGTTGTCCTTCATCGCTTTTTGAATCCATTCTTCGCGAAAGACATTCATTGGCCAAACCGCAAAGTCTATCATGAACTTGCGATTGAACTTTGCCCTCAGGGTCCGTCCGAAACTACTTCCAGCAGTCTTGGGAAGATGCACTGACACTATCATTTTGATTCCCTATTTCGTTACGGGCATGATCCTAATGGATACTCGCCGCTCTTAGTGCCCAAACCGGTACCGAAAAAACCTATAACACTTTCTGGCAACATACTTGCACGCCATGAACGGATGAGTGAGTGCCTTAACGGCATTTACTTTAATTTTATCCCCGGCAGCTACCCTTGAATATTTTTTTATTTCGCGCTGCGATTTAATCATATACAAGGCTTTTTCATATTGACGTTCTTCAACGGTAATTCCGAGAAAATCAATTAGATTATTGATCACAGCACTTCCATCCGCAACAAGGTCTTCATAGCTGATCCGAAGTACTTTATCGACAATATCTACGAGAGATTCATTCAAGCGTTCATTGTAGCTATCACAAAGGTCCCGGCTCTTTCTTATGGGCATTTTATCTCTTTTCCACAATGAAGCCGCAATCCTATCAAAAGAGCGGGTTACATGAATCACCTGATAATTAGATAAGTGCGCTCGATAATATTTAAAAAGCAACGCCGTTCTCGGTTCTTTCCATCCCCATAGATTGCTCCGGTTGTATCTATCAGTGATCAGCCGGCCAATCTCCTCGTCAAAGTGCTTCGCCACTAGGTCCAAATCGGCCTTGGACGGAGGAAAGTCCCAGTCACCCTTTGCCTTTCTGAGAAACCTCTCGTTCAGGTCGAAAAATGCAAGATCCTCCTCATGGCCAAAGGGATTGCTGGATCCGCCAACAAGCGTCTTATCGCCCATATTGATGCCCAGTTCTTTCAGGATCAATGCGACCAACGATGTTCCTGATCGGTGCATCCCCAGCACAACAACCGCCTTACTCATGCCGTTCTCCCACAAGCAACGTCGATTTATAGTTAATATGCCTAGCCCATAGATCCTGATTGCGTTTAAACCATCCGTGGCAGCCGAAAGGAAGTTGGCCATCCAGTTTTTCCACACATTCCCGTGCTTTCTTGTCCACCGCAAACCGGTTCGCCTCGTCTGCTCCCGGTCGCCGGAACCGCCTGAAAAAAAGCGGAACAACCAAGGTAAAGAAAATATCCTCATGCATAACCTTCAGACATAGAGGGCTCAACCAGCTCAACCGGTCCGTAACAGCAATATGTGTCGATATTTTCCGGAGACAAAATCCGCCGTTCCCCACCTTGTTTAAATACAGCCTGTGCAAAAATGGAAACATCGAGCTCAACTGACCAACAAAAGGCTCTACAAAAGGTGCACCTATATAGTCATAGCCCTTATCGCACCACGCCGCTAATTCATCCCTAAACACCCATGCGTCGAAGTGGCAAATCAGAAGGTATTCGTAGTCAGAAAACGCCTCATAAAACCGGCGGCTTGTCAGGAGAGAATTGTAGTGGTTGACGCTGGAGAAATCATTTTTTCGAAACTCCTGGTATTTAACATTCGGCGCAATCTCCTTATAGAAAGATAACTCCAATCCTTTCGGATACACAGCAACAACATCATGGGCTTTGAGAACGTCAGCATTATGAATGAACGATGCCAACTCCGGTCCGTCGAGTTCAGTTTTGTACACGGGCACAACGACTACGGCTTGCTTTGGATTTCTCCTCTTTTCAGAGCAACTCATGTATTGCCTTCCCCCGACTTTCCCACATACCTCAAGGCAATTGATCCAGCCCAAATCAATGCCCCTAAGTTGGTCGCGCCCGACCATGCAACGACGTGCCATGCCGAGGTGCAGTAATGCGATCCTATATAATAGATTATGGCCATCAGGACCACGCCCGACAAGCCGGCGAACCGATGCTGCGCCAGCAAAAACTGGATTACGACATTCAACAAAGCCGACAACCCCATGATCCCCGCCATCACGCCGACCATCTGCTTTAAATAAAGCGAGGCATCGGTGATGCCAAAAAGAATGCGAAGCAGCAAACCGGGCAACGCAACGCACCCGACAACCGTGGCAAAAACAAACAGGGCGGTATAGCTCAGGGAACGCAGGAAAACACGACGTTGCGCATTGCTGAGATTTCCGCGCGATGCCACTTTAGGGAACATGGCCATGACAATGGCTCCCGGCAGGAAGACCACCATGCGTCCCAGTGTCGCGGCAAAGGCGAATTGCGTGTCGGATGGCGCATAGTGCTTCACAAAGATCACGTCGGCGTTCATCAGGACGGCATGGGCCGCCAGAACAAAAAAACTTTGAACCAGATAGTTGTGGATGCTGGGCAGCGGTTTCCCGCTTACAGACGTTCCTCTAAGTGAGAACCAAAGCCCCACGCACAATACCGCCATGCAGGCATACATCCCCAATCCATGCCCCAGCATGGCCCAGCCACAGGCAGGATAAAGAAACAAGACAAACCCGCCTCCAAGCAGGAGCCGAAAACCGGCACCTACAATGATGGAAACCGCTCCCAACCCGAATTTCTGAAATCCTTGCGCCGCTCCCGACAGCACGGGGGTCCAGAACAGTGCCGGAAGTATGGCACCGGCGATCAAAACAGGTTCCCGGCGCTGAAGGTGAAAAAAGTTTGCGAGCGAATCGCACAAGAGCAAGGAGGCAAGGCATAGCAAGAGCGCCGGACCGCCTGATACCAGAAGCCACTTGCGGACCAACCGCTTGATATCGCCGGCATTCCCATCCTGGCAAAGCAGACTACTGTAATAGCTCAGCCCGGTCCGCAAAGTGGCCAAGGGACGCTGCATGATTACCAGTACACCAAGAAAAGCCGCGAGCAATGTAAATTCAGCCTCGGGCAAAACACGGCCCATCACCATCTGGAATACCATGTTGCAGACGTTGACCACCATCATGGCTGCAAACACAATCGCTGAGTGCTTGGCCAGATCGTCTGCTCTAAGTTTATTCATAAATTTCATCGGGTGAGAAACTTTCTGGTTCGGTCATACAACGGGACAATCCATTTGAATGGGGAATGGATAAGACGAAGACGAATCAACGCCACGGCCATTTCGCACGACGACTTCACCACTTGGATCTTGGATCCCGCCGTATCCTTCCATATCGTGGGTATTTCGATGATTTCATAGCCGGAAAGACGGGTATGGAAGAGCATGTCCACATCAAAAGCCCACCGGGTTATCCCAAGATCGGGAAGGATGGTATCCAGCACTTCTCGTTTAAACAATTTCGCACCACACTGGGTGTCGTGCACACGGAAACCGAAAAACAGGTTTACCATAACATTAAAAATGCGTGATGCCACACGCCTCGACAACGGCTGTTTCGGCTCAACTACCGATCCCTTGATCCAGCGCGAAGCGATGATACAGCCGGCATCGCCAATGTGCTCCACGAGATCGAAGAAGGCCTCGGGGCCCGTCGATCCATCGGCATCCACAAAGCCCACCAGCTCACCCGTCGCCTGACGAAACCCGAGCATCACGGCTCCGCCTTTTCCCACACGGCGCGGCTCGTTGACGACGGACACGATGGAGTGGTTTTTTGCAAATGCCTCCGTCACCTCGTACGTATTGTCAGAGGAGCCGTTGACGACCACGATGATTTCGACATCATCGCCAAATTTGTCGCTGTAGTATTGAGTATACGACTCCAACACAGGCGGTAGGCGTTGCTCCTCGTTGTGCGCAGGAATAACGATCGATAGTCTCACTCGGCTTCCTTCCGCTTGTATATCTCCAACGTGGTATGCGCCTGGCCAAAATGATCGATGGAGCCAACCTTATCGTACTGCATCGCCAGCGATTCCCGGAAGCGAGCCGCATCCTCATCGTCCACTTTCGTGATGGCCGGTGATTCAATGGACAACCCGTAACCGCTGAGCGCCGCCAGCGGCGCATCGCAGTGGGCGAGAGTTTCAAGTAGCATTTCCCTGTTGAGCAAATGAAGTTTTTCGGCCTCCTCGCGAGGTAGGCCGGGATAATAGCAGAACGGTCCCATTTCCATACCGGCCGGCACCGTTCGGTTTGCTTCCACCGCAAGGTAGATATCCTGTGTCAGCAAGGTACTGCCTTCCGGGCTGTTGGCTCGCACGATCTCGGCCGCATCGCCCAGCATAGACAAATCACTCTTTTCCTTGAACTTCCACCAGATGCGATCGCGACCTCGTACAAACCAGTCCTGGTTGATCGGCGACGAAAACGACGCCGCCACAGAAACCAACAACAGGAAACTGAGTCCTGGAATTAACCAGCGCTCCTCTAACCGTGGCACCAGTGTCAGGACCAGCGCGGTTGCTAGCACGGGATAGGCGATTGCCTGATAGTCGTCGTAGGGAAAAGCCGCACTCAGATGAACCAGAGAAATCCCGATCCCGGAAGCCCACAGCAATACAGCGCCGGCGTTGAGCTTGTGCTGCCTGATGCGCCAGCACACGGTGGCCAGCGTGAGCACCACAAAGACAAAGTAGGCCTGTACGAAACGCGACACAAAGCCCATCTTCAAAATCACCAACGCCTTGAGCCCACCGGGGTCACGGCCGGCATGGTAGCCCAGCAATCCGAACCAGGTTTGATCGAAGGCAGAAGCAAAGAACGGGGCAAACAGGACCAGCAACGTCAGCCCCCCGCCGATCCCAAACCAGACCCAATGCCATCGGCGCTCGCGCTGGAAAATGAGCCAGACCCCGGTGATGGGCAGCACGATACCCGCCGAAAGCCTCGTTCCCGCAGCAAGCGCCAGCAGGATGCCGGCCAGTGTTGCGCCGAGCCAATCCCGATAGGTCAGCGCAAAAAATCCGGCCATCAAAAGGCAGGCGCACAGACCATAGGTTTTCACGACGGTCGTAAAATAGCTCTGGTAGACATTGCACCCCACCAGAATCCATACCGCCATGCACGCAAATGTCTTGTTCCGGTGCACCACTCGCGCAACCGTCGCCGCCGCGAGCAAGCCGCTAAAGAGCCCGAACCACGCCGAGACCAATCGACCTCCCGCAACGCCCAGCGCATCGATCACCGCATGGAACAAACCGTAGACATAAGGAAGCACAGGGCCCTGCGTGAAGGCAAAATCGACATAAGGCACCGCCCCGTCGCGTACCATCTTCGCGGCATACAGATACCACCCCTCGTCCTGGTTCAGGTTTCCGTAAATCAGATTAAGCGCCGCCAGCAACACCACGACAATCGCCGTGCCTATTTCCAGAGCAACCAAATATCTTTTCTTCCCAGCCAATGGTCTATCCTTTAAAAACCAGTCGTTTACGCATGGTGAAGTTTGCAACCATCGCCAAGGCGAATACAAAGAAATAACTCCACGAAACATCCCACGCAAAGCGTTCGATCAACACTTTGCTCACCCAGGTAAACACCGCGAATGACAACGTCGAAAGAAGATAGAACAATCCCATCTCCTTGAAGCGTTGATGCCGCCCCCCCGAAAAAACAAACAGGGCGTTGGTTGCATAGGCCACCGTGTTCGAAGCAAGAAAAGCCGCGATCTTATTGATAACGAAATGCCGAACCAGCAACGATTCCTGCACCGCCTGGATTTTCCACCCAAATATTCCGATCAGCAACCCAAACGGGTCGTCTGACCGCAGACTGGGTAGCACCAACCATGACATCACATAGAACACCACCACATCCACTACGAACGTAATGCCTCCGCAAATCAGGTACTTCGCGAACTGCAGGGGGAGATGCCCCTTGTCGTTCAATACCCGGATCAGTCTTGTCGTCAGGTTATCCATAATAGTTTTAATGGTTCATACTCTCCTACAGTCTGCATCAAAGCGAGAAATTTTAATCCCACATCATGCGATGGACATAACAAAACAGACGGTTGAAGCTTGGGAGGAAACTTGACCTGAAGCCCGTTTAAACTATGCTGTTGTTTCATTTTGCAAAAAGAGAGGGTTTGCCTTGAATACAGAAAAGTTTTTCCGCAAATCGGACTGGATTTCCGGCTGGGTGACATTTGTTATCTCGCTCATCGTATACATCATCACCTTGCAACCCACGGTAGGGCTGGAAGACTCCGGCGAATTGATTGTAGCCTCTGACTACCTCGGGGTACCCCATCCTCCCGGCTATCCCAGCTGGTCGTTGCTCACCTGGCTGTTCCAGTGGATCTTCCATGGCGTAACATTTCATGGCCATCCCAATCCGGCCTGGGCCGTGAACCTCTTCTCCGC
>JBNKSB010000189.1:0-2870 GCA_050297095.1 Pontiella sp.
GACCAGTGGGCAAAGAACGAGGAGTCCCTCAGGCAGGCACTTGAACAGGCCCAAACGCAAATCCACGAACGGGATGATGCGCTGGCCAGTATGAAATCGGAGTACAAACAGGTCGAAGACCGAATTCAGGAACTCGAGCAGCGGCTGGCAGGAATTCATAAAGAGCATCAAGCTGAACTGAAAAAATCCATGGCTGAAGTCAAACAAATCAGTCAAATGAACAGTGAACTTGTCGACGAGCTCAATGACACCCTGCAATCGGCTCTAAACCCTGTCGTCAAAACAACAATTCTTCTGGAAAAAGCCGACAACCTGTCTCAGGAGCAAAAGCAGGAAATGGCTACAGCCAACCTAAGCTGCCGAAGGCTCATTGACGTAATGAACTACCGTTCCGAGCTCACCCACATTGCCGATGGGTCGGACGCCCTTAAAATCGATCATTGCGACCTGCATGGTCTCATGACCGATATGGATCGGCAGTTCTGCCATCGAGCGGAAACAAAAAAGCTGTTTTTCGCAGTCAGTTTTGCACAATACCAAGCTACTCATAATGTGCCGAAGCATGTTGAAACCGATGAACTTAAGGTCCGCAAGGTGCTCTCCATCCTGTTGGGCTATGCGGTTGAACAAACCGACAAGGGACGTCTCGGCTTACATGCCACCCGGAATTCCAGCTCCGAGAATTCAACCGTCATATCATTCGAACTCGCCTACACCGGGAAGGAAACCCACGACAAGCTCCTGAACTCCATCTTTGGCGACGGAGAGGAAGAAGACGTTCTGGATGTCAAATACGGGCTAACGCTTGCCCGCCGCTATATCTGCATGCTCGATGGCGACTACACCCTCGAGTACCGCTCAGGCGACGTGACGGCACTAACCATTCGGTTCCCGTTCAGGAAGGCCGGAGGAATTGCTTCTTCCGGAGAAGACGAAGAGGAAGCGGGAGCCGCATAGTGGCCTTTAATCTCCCTTGCTTGACACCATCTTCATGCCCTCCTACGGTGGGGGCATGAAGAATCTTTTTTACACGCTGACCCTTTGCATTCTAATCCATCTGCCGACCTCGGCAAAACCCGTTCCCGAAGTATGGGCCTATCTTATGAAAGGCGAGGAAAGCAGCTTTCCGAGTGATTCTCCTATCACAGATGTCGCCTGCTTCAGTGCCCGTGTTGACAAAGATGGCCACATTGAAGGAGGCCATCTTAAGCCCCCTTCCCTGCCGGCTGCGAATCTGCGCTACCATCTTGTGATAACTATGCCATGGAATTCTACGCTGGCCCACATATACCTCGACCCAGCATTGCCCTTCCGGGAGCGAATAATCACAGACATCGTAGAACGTTCAAAAACTTTCCATGGGGTGCAAGTCGACTTCGAAGGGATTTCAAGCGCGGACGGAATCAACTATCTCAATTTTTTGGCCGCTCTGAAAAAGGCTTTACCGACGGACAAGGTTTTCAGCGTGGCGGTTATGGCTCGTTGGGCCGAGCACAAACAGAAAAACCCGAACGATGCGTTCGACTACCCATTTATCGACATGGTTGCGGATCGCGTTATAGTCATGGCCTACGACGAGCATCATCGCTCCGGTCCCCCCGGGCCGATCGCCTCCCTGCCTTGGTGCCAAAAAATCTTTGACTACGCCCTGGAAACGATTGAGCCGGGCAAGCTGATCATGGGTATTCCGCTTTATGGCAGAAGCTGGCAGGAAGAAAAAACGAGTCGTGCCTTCCGCAATCCCGAAGTCTGGACCGACCTGCGCATTCGCAAAGCGCAGTTGCAATCCACTCCTGAAGACGGCGGCACCTATACCTATTCAACCAATGTCACCATCAAGGTTCATTTCGAGACTTTGCCATCGCTCGACGCAAAAATGGACCTCTATGCCTCCAAGCCCATTCGTGGAATTGCCTTCTGGCGCATCGGCCAGGAACCGTTGAATTTCTGGGAGCGCATCGCAAAATAACTACGCAAAAATCCATATCCTGTGTATAGTTCCTTCATCACCGAGGAGGTACAGCATGAAAATGGAAGATATGATTCGCGTCATCGCCGGCTCGTTTATTCTCATCTCGCTGGCACTCGCCCACTACGTCAATCCGAACTGGCTCTGGTTCACCGTCTTTGTCGGCGCCAATCTACTGCAATCCGGCATCACCAAATGGTGCCTGATGGAAAAAATCCTCGCCAAGTTTGGCGTGCAGAAGTGATGCACCGTTTCGGAGTGCGGTGGCAACTGCAAGGCGACACCGCTTTCCCGTCGAAAGCACTGCCGGACCGCGCGTGCTCAAAAGCGGAGTGGCGCTCTCGCGTCCCTCCGCACTCCAAAATAATTTACCTATCAAGCTCCGCTTGAAGCTCCGCATCGGCCTTCAGCACTTCAGCCGCCATGTTTTTCTTGTAGGTGGTCAGCTTGCGCTTCAGCGTTGCATCGGACAGTGCCATGATCTGAACGGCAAGCACCGCGGCATTGATTGCGCCAGCCTTGCCGATCGCTACCGTCGCGACCGGGACCCCCTTGGGCATCTGTACGGTAGAGAGCAGTGAATCCATGCCATCCAGTGCCCACCCCTTGACCGGAATACCAATCACCGGAAGCGTCGTGTGACCTGCCAGCACGCCGGAAAGGTGCGCAGCACCACCCGCTGCCCCAATGATTACCTTATATCCATTCTTCGATGCGTTTTCCGCAAATTCCGCGGCTTCGTGGGGTGTACGGTGTGCCGACATGATCTTGACGGTTGCTGCGACGCCAAACTCCTTCAGCGTGTTGTACGTGAATTCCAGAACGGGCCAGTCGGACTTGCTGCCCATCACGATTGCAACGGTCGGTTTTTTCTTTGCTGCCATGATTACCTCTCTTCTTT
>JBNKSB010000190.1:0-3619 GCA_050297095.1 Pontiella sp.
CCTTCATCCTTGATTTTATGGTGGATTAACCATTCCTTCGCCGGCATTCCAAAAAAAACAAATAGTACGTTTTTTGTACTTGTTTAGTCATTACCCCTCATTTACCTTCACCACCATAAACCAAACAGGAGAAACAATGGCTTCAATCACTTTAAAAGGAAATCCCGTGAATACCGTAGGCGAACTCCCTGCAACGGGAAACAGCGCACCTGGTTTTACTGGCGTCAAGACCGACCTGTCCGAGTGTTCGCTATCCGATCTGACGGGGAAAAAAGTTGTCCTCAACATTTTCCCGAGCATCGACACAGGAGTATGTGCCGCATCAGCCCGCCACTTTAACGAAGCCGCCGGTTCGCTGAACAACACGGTTGTACTGTGCGTGTCGGCCGACCTGCCCTTTGCTCTGGACCGCTTCTGCGGAGCGGAAGGTTTGGAAAACGTGGTGCCGGTTTCCGTGTTCCGAAACCCGGAATTTGGTAGCGAATACGGCGTCACCATTGCCGACGGCCCACTGGCCGGCTTGCTTTCCCGGGCGGTCGTTGTGATCGATGAGTCGGGCAAGGTGGCATACACCGAACAGGTTCCCGAAATTACCCAGGAGCCAAACTACGAGGCCGCACTGGCCGCGTTATAAAGAATTTCCCCAAAAACACCCATCCCAACAGAACGGGTCGCCTCTTCCCCATTGGCGGCCCGTTCGCCTTTTGGTCGTTTTCGTTATATCGATTGCCACCAGACACATGTCATCCATGGCCACAACCACGCGAACACAATGCTTGGAAACCTCGGATATGTCGAAAAAGCCTCCACTCACCGAATGCACCGGACGATAGATGTGGCTGAACGCCAAGCGAAAGGCTTCTCTGAAACTCTAAGAGAAAATCCAGCGACAACCTTTCCCTTTTTGCGGAAACTTCTATGATTGTTCCGGTGACCGGAGGACTTTAATGAAACAGTGCAAGAGTTGCCTTGCTAAAACCAATGCCGTTGCGGATATCTGCCCCGTATGCGGAATCGACCAACACAAGGCCCGAAAGGATCTGACACAGCGAGAAAAGGGGGTCCGCCGAGCGGCTCGGAACATCCGCTTCGTGGCCATGCTGCACCTGATTGGTGCGGGAATCTGCATTATGGTACTTCCCGAAATCGAACACCGGTTTGCTCTGGCAACGTTCGCCATCATCAACTTCATTCTTGCCATTGGCCTGATCCGCTACGACCGCCGGGCTTACAAACTGGCCGTGGTCTGCTACTTCGCACTCGGCATCGTGAACGTGATTACCATGAACCTGATGGCACTTCCGGTGGTGCTGCTCCTGATCTATGTAGTAGGCAACAAAACCGCAAAGGCGATTTTTGACCGGCTACATCCGGCAACATAAAAAGGACAGTCTATAGCTGCCCTTTTCTTCGCCCTGAACGGGTTTTCTTCCTACCGGTTTCCGATCGGAACATACGGACGCAGGGTTTCCCCGGTATATACCTGGCGCGGACGACAGATGCGCAGATTGTGACTGAGCATTTCGCGCCAGTTGGCAATCCAGCCCGGCATGCGGCCGATGGCAAACAGCACGGTGAACATGTTGAGCGGAATGCCGATCGCCCGCAACAGGATGCCGCTATAGAAGTCAACGTTAGGGTAGAGATTACGCTCAATGAAGTATTCGTCGTGCAACGCCACCTCCTCCAGCCGCTTCGCAATATCAAGCAACGGATCGGTGATATGCATCTGATCAAGCACGGCATCGACATACCGCTTGAGAATTTTAGCGCGGGGATCGAAGTTCTTGTAGACGCGGTGGCCAAAGCCCATCAGCTTAACATCACTGCTCTTGTCCTTTGCCTGTTCAACATAGCTTTCCAGCTTGATGCCATTGGAATGGATATTTTCAAGCATGGCGATCACGGCGGCATTGGCCCCACCATGCAGTGGGCCCCAAAGAGCACCTACCCCCGCCGCCACGGAACTGAACAGGTTGACGCGCGAACTTCCGGCAATACGGACGGTGGACGTCGAACAGTTCTGCTCATGGTCGGCGTGCAACAGCAAGAACAGGTCAAGCGCGCGTTCCACCTCGGGCTTCACCTCATACAAATCAAACGGTTGGGAAAACATCATATGCAGAAAATTGCCGGCATAGCTCAGGCGCGGACTCGGCGGCATGTAGGGGCGACCACGGGAGGTGCGATAGGCCCACGCCGCAATCGTGCGGGTCTTGGATAAGATTTTCCGGGTCGGCAGAATGAATCCGGGGCCGTCGGTATCAGTCGTTAGTATTTCGGTGTTGTAGCAGGCCAATGTATTAAGCATGGACGACAGAATGGCCATCGGAGGCGCATTGTCGGGAAATCCCTCGAAATGGCTTTTCATGCCGTAATGCAGACCGGCTTCCTCGGTAATGCCATCACTGAAATGGTTCAGTTCGGCCTGGCTCGGTAGATGTCCATAGATCACCAGATAGGCCACTTCCAGAAAGTTCGATTTCTCGGCCAGCTCTTCGATTGGATAACCGCGATACCGCAGAATACCTTTTTCGCCGTCGATGAAGGTGATAGCCGAAGTACACGACCCCGTATTGGCATAGCCGGGGTCCAACGTGATCATTCCCGTTTCGCTACGAAGCTTTGTTATATCGATGCCGACTTCCTTTTCGGTACCGATCACGACATCCAGTTCAATGTGGGATCCATTATAGCCCAGTGTAGCATTCTCAGCCATCTCAACCTCCTCAACTTATTTTTCTAAAGCATTCTTCACCGTCCGGCCTATGTCTGCCGGGGATTCTACCACCAAAAGACCGCATTCCGCCATCAGCTTCTTCTTCGCGGCCGCCGACTCGTCTGCACCGGAAACAATGGCGCCCGCATGCCCCATCCGCCGGCCGGGCGGTGCGGTCTGGCCGGCAATGAAACCGACCACCGGCTTGGTCACGTGCTCTTTCGCGTACTGCGCCGCCTCGATCTCCATGGAACCACCGATCTCACCGATCATTACAATAGCCTCGGTGTCAGGATCGGCCTCGAACATTTCGAGTAGCTCCTTCATCGTCGTGCCAATGATCGGATCGCCGCCGATGCCAATGCAGGTAGACTGTCCCAGCCCCTGTTGGCAAAGCTGATCGACTGCTTCATAGGTCAATGTCCCCGACTTGGAAATCACGCCGACCGTTCCCTTCTTCGCAATGAAGCCGGGCATGATGCCGACCTTTGCGCCTTCAGGTGTCAATATGCCGGGGCAGTTCGGCCCGATGAATCGGGAGCCGGTCTTGTCCACAAATGCCTTCACTTCCACCATCTGCGCAATCGGAATGCCTTCCGTAATGCAGACAATCAGTTCGATGCCCGCCGCAGCCGCTTCCATGATGGCGTCGGCCGCAAAGGGAGGCGGAACAAAAATAAGCGAAACATTCGCACCGGTCTCGGCGCGGGCTTCGGCACAACTGTTGAAGACGGGAACCGCACCATCGAGGGCGGTCTGCCCTCCCTTGCCGGGCGTAACACCACCCACCACATTGCCGCCATAAGCGAGACACTGGGATGCATGAAAACTCCCCTCGGAGCCGGTGATCCCCTGCACGATAATCTTTGAATCCTTGTTTACCAAAATCGCCATGATACT
>JBNKSB010000191.1:0-4969 GCA_050297095.1 Pontiella sp.
GGCGGAGGCGTTTGATCAGGGCGGCGACCTGCGTGGCGAGATCAATGTTCCAGATGTAGCATCCGATGCCGACGATGCGCGGGTTGTGCGCGAGGATCTTTTCCACGGCGATGCGCGGCTGGACGGCGAGATCGAACTCCAGCAGTTCGGACTGTTCCTGCAAGTCGCCAAGATTGGCGAGCAGGTAGCGCGCACCAAAGGAGGAATGCGCATATCGCGCGTTGAATGCGGCTATGACGATGTCAGCCATTCCGTCCCACCCAGGTATCCAGCGCGGCGCACTGTTCAGCATTCAGCTCGCTGACTCCACCAAGCTGTGCGGCGAAGAGATTGATTTTGGCGGCGTTTTCCAGCACTTCCATGCGATCGAAGGCTTCGAGCAGGCTGCCGCCTACGCACAGCGCGCCGTGGTTTTTCATGATGACGCAGGCGGTGTTTCCGGTTAGGCAACCGGCCACGGCATCGGCCAGTTCCTGTGTTCCGGTAAGCGCATAGGGCGCGACGGCGGGCTCGCCTAGGATGGCGTACGATTCGGCGATCAGGCGGACGTTGAGCTTCCGGTCGGAAACCGCAAAGACGCTGGCCATCGGTGGGTGGGCGTGGACGATGGCCTGCACATCGGGCCGGCACTTGTAGATTTCCAGGTGCATCGAGGTTTCGCCGCTGGGCTTGAGGTGCGGGGTATGGTTCGTGCCGTCCATTCCGATCTCGGCAATCTGGTCGGCGCGCATGTTTCCCTTGTCGGTGGCGGATGGGGTGAGGAGAATCAGTTGGTCGGAAACGCGCAGGGAAATATTGCCGCCGGAGGTGGTGGTCAGCCCCTGTCGGTAGAGACGGTTCATGCAGTCGGCCACGGCTTGCTTTTGATCGTTCATTTCTCCCTTTCCTTCACTTGCGCTTTGCGGAATGGTATAGCGCGATTCCGTAAGGAAAGGAATATCTCTATGTTGGAAACCGTACGCTGGATAACTACCGAAGAACAGGTGCTCGCTGGCATTGAAGAGGGCGTGCAGCTGTTGCCCGGCAAGCTGCGGATCATCGACCAGACCCGCCTTCCGCAGGAGCTGATCTATCTCGAACTCGACGATGTCGAAGAAATCGTTTCGGCCATCAAGCGGCTTTCCGTACGCGGTGCGCCGGCCATCGGCTGCGCCGCCGCGCTGGGATTGGCGGCTTGCGCCCAGCATCTGGATGGCGATTTCTCCGCAGGAATCAACGCATTGGCCGACCAGCTCGCGTCTTCGCGTCCAACGGCGGTCAACCTGTTTTGGGCATTGGACCGCTGTCGGAAAAGCACTTGCATGGACGACCTGATCCGGGAGGCGTTGTCGATTCTCGAAGAGGATATCCACATGTGCCGGGCCATTGGCGAACACGGCGCTCCCTTGATCAAGGAAGGAATGGGCATTCTGACGCACTGCAACGCGGGGGCGTTGGCGACGGGCGATTTCGGTACCGCGCTTTCGCCGATGTATGTTGCGCATGCCGAAGGCCGGAGATTTACCGTTTATTCCGACGAAACGCGGCCTCTCTTGCAGGGCTCGCGCCTGACCGCGTGGGAGCTGCATAAAGCCGGCATCGACGTGGTGACGATCTGCGACAACATGGCGGCGCAGGTGATGAAGGAGGGGAAGATCGATCTGGTCATCGTCGGTTCCGATCGCATCGCGGCCAACGGCGATGTCGCCAACAAGATCGGGACCTACGGGCTGGCGGTTTTGGCGAAGCACCACGGTATTCCGTTCTATGTCGCCGCGCCGACCTCGACCATCGATGCCTCACTGGCGACCGGCGATCTGATTCCCATCGAGCAGCGGAATCCGGCGGAAGTCGGTGCGGCTGAAGGTGTGTGCATATACAATCCGGCCTTCGATGTAACCCCTCACGAGCTGATCGCCGGCATCATTACCGAAAACGGGTTGCACCGCCCGCTGTTCAAATTCAATTGACAGAACGGCCGTCTTGGCGAAACTTCTCCCATTATGAGTTTAGCGATTTGCAATTATGGAAACCCGATCCTTCGCAAGAAGGCTGAGGAAGTAACCGAGATCACGGGCGAGATTCACGAGCTGGCCAAAGAGATGCTCGTAACCATGCACGAGGAGCGTGGTGTCGGGCTGGCCGCCGAACAGGTTGGACGGACCGAGCGCATGTTCGTGATCGATATTCCACCGGACAGCGATTTCGGCGACGATGGACAGCGCGAAAACCCTGAGGTTGAAATGCCGCTGGTATTCATCAATCCGAAGATTACCGAACATTCGGAAGATGTGCAGGTGGGGCCGGAAGGTTGCCTGAGCTTCCCCGAAATCTTTGCCAACGTGGAGCGCTGGTACGAAGTCGACGCGGAATACATGGATCTTGAAGGAAGCACGCGGAAGATCCACGCCAAGGGATTACTGGCCCGCGCCATTCAGCATGAACTGGATCACCTCAACGGCATCCTGTTGGTCGACCGCATGTCGCATGTCAAAAAGGTCGCACTTGGCGGCAAGCTCAAACGCCTCGTCAAGGAAACCAAGCAGGCATTGTAGGGGAGCCACGGACCAACACGGATTTACGCAAAGGTCCCGGGGTTGATTATTTCCGTGTATTCTGTGTGTTCCATGGTAGATTTTCCTGAATGATCACGCTAAGTAAAACGATACGGCTTTTTCTCGATAGCATCGGGCGGCGGGACGAGTACGAGTTTTATCTGAACAAGTTCCAGGCGGAGCATTCGGCTTGTTTCGCGTTGCTGTGTCCGGATCTGGGAAGCATCGAGGCCGGCGCCGAGGTGCTCGCGTTCGATCTCCATTTCCTGCTGAGGCTTGAACTGGTTCCGGCCATCCTGCTGTGCGGCAAGGATGCCCTGCAAATGCGCGAGGCGTTGGCCGTCGAATCAATATTCCAGTTCCACGCCTTGGAGGAGAGCGATCCGAAGACGTTTATCCAGCAGGCGAAACTCGACGATAAGGTTCCGGTGCTGGTGGTGGAAAAGGCCGATCTGGAGAGCACGCTGCTGAAATTAGTGCCGGATGTCGCCAACCGTGTACATTTCGTTCGAGCGGCGGGCGGGCTGAAGAGTGCCGCCGGCGAGCTGATGCCCTACATATACACCCATAAGGAAAACCCGCAACCGTTGGAAACCCTGGAATATGATTATCCGGCCTTGGGCGGCAAGCTGCTGGATGAACGACCTGGCCTGCATCTCTCCATTACCTCGCCGATCAACCTGCTTCAGGAGATCTTCACGGTAAAAGGCGCGGGGACGCTGTTTCGGAAAGGAAGTTCAATCCTTCACGCCAACGCCGCCGAAGCCATCGACCGCGCTCGTCTGGTCGAACTGCTTGAAACCAGTTTCGGAAAAAGCCTGAAGAGCGAGTCGTTTCTATCAAATGTGGGCGACGCCTACATCGAAAAAGACTATCGCGGCGCGGTGCTGCTTGAAAAGCATCCGGCCGGGCTCTATCTCTCCAAGTTTGCCGTGGGCCGTGAAGCGCGCGGGGAGGGTTTGGCTCTGGAGCTGTGGCGCGAAGTCTGTGAAAACCACCCTGCACTCTTCTGGCGGTCCAACGTGGCAAACCCCTTCAACTCCTGGTACCACCAGCAAGCCGATGGCCATCACCGCTCCGGCAAGTGGCAGGTTTTCTGGCGCGGTGTGTCCACCGATACCATTTCCGGCATCATCGACTTCTGCTGCACGCGGAATGAGGATTTTTCCTAATCCGTGGACTCGGTTTGAAGCTTGGTAAGTTCGATTTCGCCGGTCGTTCCATTGATCCCGACAATGAAGTATTTGAGAAACGACATCCCGAGCAAGCCGTCTTCACGTATGTTGGGGCTGTCGGGAACGACGCAGGCCTCCACATTCGCAGCAGTGGCTTCTCCCACGGCGACTGTTCCCAATATGAGGGACTTGACCTTGGCTATGCTTCCGTCGGCTAAAACCATCTTTGTTGCCGGGAGGTTTTCGACATCCACCCCAAGGTTCTTTGCGAAGGACTCGCTAATGGTCATGATGGAGGCTCCGGTGTCGAATACAAACTCACCCACGGTCGATTTGTTAACCACTGCGTGAACGACGGTTGAATCGCCGACTTTTTCTGAAGCCACCTTGTAGGTCGACATCTCGTGATTGAATCGATCCAGAAACCGGTCGAGGGTCACAAAGAACTCATCAATGGATTCGCCGGGATGTTCCGGAATTGATTGCCTGGCTTCGGCATACTCGTTCAGAAAGTCATTCAGCGCCTTTTGATAAAGCACAATCGGCTGTACTTCGGTTTTATACCGCGTCTTGATCGCGATTATTTTTTCGCCGGCGTTCTTGTATTGCTCCTCCAGGGGGGCAATGCGCGAATAAATCACGTTTCCTTCATCGATCAACTTTTGTTTTTGGGCCACCAATAGATTATAGGCACGGATTTCCACGGGAGCCAGGGGAGTTTTATCCGGAAGTTGTACTGCTGCGATCTCTTCGCTTTTCGTGGCCAACGCGCGCTTAAGTCTGGCAATTTCGTCGCCCAGTTGTTTGATCTTTTCGCGCAGCTTTGCGCTTTCCCGGTCATGAAGAGTGGTCATGTATCGGGCATCCAGGGCTGCTTTCCGTTTGCTAATGAGTGACCGAAAATCAGCCGCCAAACCGGCATAGGCTTGAGGCGCATTTTGGGCGCTGTAAATCTTCCCTTTTCGCTGGCTGGCGTGAGCGTCTTCCGAATCCTTTTCTGCGTATACCAGCCGCTCGATCTCGCTCTTTGGGAAGTCCATGTTTCCAGCCCCTAGGGAAACTTGCACAGAATCGACGTTTTCTCCGGTGATATCGCAGTCGAGGCAACGGCCGTTTTTGAAAATGACCTGGTCTGCGTGCAGACTCATGACGGATAGCCCGACGAAAAACACACTCCAGCGGAAGAAAGCCATGGATCGCAAATGTTGCATGGTGGAACTTTATCGGTACCGCCAATGATCTGTCAAATCTGCATGGATG
>JBNKSB010000192.1:0-11117 GCA_050297095.1 Pontiella sp.
CAAGGATTATCTCTACTGGGGCAACGGCTACATGGCCGTCGCCGAGCTCAACCGTAACATGGCATCCCTCAAAAAGTCCTCCATCAAGATCATTACGCCGGATCACACCTTCCGCGAAGGGGTCCACGTGTTCTATCGCAACGGGGTCTATTATTTCCTTTGGTCGGAGGACGACACCCGCAGCCCCAAATACCGCGTGCGCTACGCCGTGGCCAAGTCTCCAACCGGTCCCCTGACCATTCCCGAAAACAATATCGTAGTCGAGCAAAGCCCCGAAGCAGGCATCTACTCCACAGGCCACAACTCGACCATCCAAGTGCCTGGAAAGGATGAATGGTACCTGGTCTATCACCGCTTCACCTATCCCAAGGGGATTTCGATGCCCGACGGCTCCGGCGGTTTCCATCGCGAGGTTTGCATCGACAAAATGGAGTTCGACGAGGCCGGTCACATCATTCAGGTCACACCAACCCACCAAGGCATTGCTCCGGTGAACGTCGCCGACGCCAAGTGATGTCGAATACATCATGATGAAGAAGACCTCGATTTTTATCCTGTTGTTTTCTGCAACCGTATCGGTTTTCGCCCAAGGCTTCGGCAATTCGGACCTGGTTCCGGAATGGCAGTTTCATCTGGGCGATGATGTCGACAGCACGACCGGCGAGCTGAAGTCCGGAGAGTGGCAGCCGGTCATTGTTCCCCACGACTGGAGCGTGGCGCTGCCGGCCAGTCCCGACAAGGCCAGTTGCACCGGTTACCTGCCGGGTGGCATCGGCTGGTACCGCACCGAATTGGACATTCCCGCCGAGGAGGGCGGCAAGCGCTTCTATCTCTACTTCGAAGGGGTCTACAACCGGAGCGAGGTCTTCGTGAACGGCGAGTCCGTGGGGCGTCGGCCCAACGGTTATGTTTCCTTCGTGTATGACATCACTTCCCGGGTGAAACCCGGAGGGAAGAATATCGTGACCGTTCGCGTAGACCATAGCCTCGATGCGGATTCGCGCTGGTATACGGGATCGGGCATCTACCGCCCGGTTCATCTGGTTACGGCCAACCCGGTGCATCTAGAACCATGGGGCGTATACTATACGGCCAAGGTGGGTAGCGACGGAGCGGCGCGCCTTCATGTGGAGGCGGCCGTTGAAAACCACTGGAAACAAAATGCCGAAGTGGTGGTGGTGCATGAGCTGCAGGACGCGGATAGGGCGGTGGTTGCGCGTACAAGTAAAAAGCAGCGGATTCCCAAGAACGGAACCAAAACCCTGAGCCAGGAACTCAAGGTGGACGAACCCAGGCTTTGGAATCTGGATACACCCAATCTCTACACACTGAAAACCGCCGTGATCATGAAAGGCCTCGTGGTTGATCAATCGACGGTCCAGGTCGGCATCCGCTCTTTGACATTCGACCCGGACAAGGGGTTTGCCCTGAACGGCGAGTGGATGAAGGTCAAGGGGGTTTGCCTGCATCATGATGCCGGAGTGCTGGGGGCGGCGGTGCCCAGGGAGGTGTGGCGCGAGCGCTTGCTGAAGCTGAAGCAAATAGGATGCAACGGTATCCGTATGAGCCATAATCCGCAGGCGACCGCTCTGTACGATCTGTGCGATGAACTGGGATTCCTCGTCATGGACGAAGCCTTCGATGAGTGGGAATATCCGAAAAAAAAGTGGATCGAGGGATGGAACAAGGGCGAACCCGGTTTTCAGGGATCCGCCGACTTTTTCGAGGAATGGTCGGGGCAGGATATAGAAGCGATGGTAAAGCGCGACCGCAACCATCCATCGGTGATCATGTGGAGCATCGGCAACGAAGTCGATTATCCCAACGATCCCTACAGCCATCCCGTCCTCGACCGGGCCGAAATTGGACAGCAGCACGTCAGGGGCTACCAGAAGAATCAGCCGTCGGCAGAGCGCCTGGGCGATATTGCCAAACGGCTTGCGGCGGCCGTTCGCGAGCTGGACCAATCCCGTCCGGTAACCGCAGCACTGGCCGGTCCCGTCATGTCGAACGAGACGGACTATCCCGGCGCACTCGATGTGGTCGGCTACAACTATACAGAAAACCGCTATCAGATGGACCACGATCGCTATCCCAAACGCGTATTGTACGGCAGCGAGACCCGCCATGATCTTGCGGCATGGAAATCCGTGGTCGATAACGACTTTATTTTCGGGCAGTTTATTTGGACCGGTTTCGACTATTTGGGCGAGGCGGGCGCATGGCCGTCGCGGGGCTTCACGACCGGCCTGATCGATCTGGCCAACCAGATCAAGCCACGCGGCTATTTTCGGCGGGCCCTCTGGTCGGACAAGCCGGTGGCTTATCTCGGAACCCAGCGGATCCGGAGTCGAGATTCAAACCGGGTGTCGATGGATGCAGGCCGGCGATGGAATTATGAAGATGAACAGCTGGTTCGTGTAGTTTGCTACACCAATGGCGATGAAGCGGAGCTGCTGCTCGACGGGAAAGTGGTTGGGGAGCGCAAACCCTATAATTCCAAAACCGCCATCATCCATTGGGATATTCCGTACCGGCCCGGTGAGCTGAAGGTGATTGCCTACCAGGCCGGCACGGCCGTGGCAACGGATTCCATAAAGCCGGACGGCGAAGCAAAGGCCGTGCATGCAGAGGTAAAGGATAGCACGCTGAACGGGAAATATGCCGTGGCCGTTATTCCGGTATCAATCGTCGACGCCGACGGCAACCTCGTCTATGGAGCGGATCAGGAGGTGACCTGCTCGGTCAGCGGGGCCGGGAAGCTGCTCGGTCTTGAAAACGCCTCCGGCAATGCTTCGGAAAATCTGCGCGACAACGTGGCCGCCTGCCATCACGGACGTCTGCTGGCCTACGTACAGGCCTTGGCCGACGAAGGTTCCATCGAAGTGTTGTTCTCGGCACAGAATCTCGATCCCGCAACAATCCACCTCAAGATCGCTGAATAGGGTCGGCACGGCGAACCGTCTTTTAAAACACGCCATGTCTATTCGGACATGCCGATAATGCGCTGGAATGCGATGGGCTCGGCGGCGAGGACGAAGGCCTGCGGCGGCATGTCGTTGGTGGCGTGCATCAGGTTTTCATAGTAGCGTCCGTATTGCTCGATCTCTTCATGTTCAGCCGGCGGGCGCATGCCCATGAACACCAGGCCGGCATTGGCGGAGGCGTTGCGGATAATGTCGTAGTAGCTGGGCTGATCCTTGATCAATACCGCGGACGTGGCCGGTAGCCGCTGCTCTTCGATGAAGGTATCGAGCCGCTCCTGTGCGGCGTCGCGTTCGTCTTCGGTCTGGACGATGGTTTTAACAATGAGCTTGGATTGTTTCCAGATGGGGCTCTTCTGGATCTGGTAGGCGAGGGTAAGGATGAGGCCAATGTTGTTGGAGTCGCCGCCCCACCAGACATGGATTTCATCCTCTTCGGAGAGCCCGCCGAGATCGTTGTCGCGCACCATGATAAGATTGCGCTGAGTGCGGTAGACCAACTTGATCAACTCGGCGAACTCGGTGAAGCTTTCACGGTTTTCAGTATCGCCCAGTAGAATCGTGTTGGGGGTAAGCGGGCCGTATCCGTAGGCGCGGACGAGGGCGGAGGCGCCGGCGAGCATGTCGGGGGCGGGAAAGATTTTGACCATGGCGTCGACTTTGCGCTTTTCGAGATATTCGCGCATGGTGTCTTCCACGCTATGCACCTTTTCCGCCGACCAGTCTTCCACGGGCAGGACACTGGCGATAGTAAGCGCGCTGCTGTGGCGGGTGAGTGACGAGGCCATTTCGACGAGGTGCCACCGCGACTTGGGCGATCCGCTCAGCGCGAGAATGTTGGGCCGCCAGGTGCGTTCGTCGGGCTTGAGCTTGTTCAGTCGCTGGATGGCGAAGCGCACCAACAGGGTCAGGATGCCGTAGCGCATATCGCTCCAATGGGCATTCAGTCGCCGGCGTTTGACGAGGTAGAAGACGATGGCGGTTATGAGGATGGCGATGATGGTCTGACCGGCATTGATCATGAGCATGACGGCAAAGCAGCCCGCGGATCCGAGAAGGGAGAGCCCGAAGTGTACTTTGAACTTGGGGCGCCACGACGGGCTTTCGATCAGGCCTTCGAGTCCGGCCGACAGGTTGAGCAGGCCGTATGAAAGCAGGAAGAACATGGAAAGAATGGGGGCAATGGCATTGAGGTCGCCCAGCAGGACGGCGGCCATGGCGACGCCGAACGAAATCGCGGTGGCAATGCGTGGGTCGGCCTTGTCCTTGCCGAAACCCTTGCCGATGAAGGGTGGGATGACCCGGTCGTTGGCGAGTGCCTGCAGCATGCGCGGGGCGCCAAGCAGGGAGCCGAGGGCGCTTGAAAGAGAGGCGGCAAAGAGGCCGGCAACAATCAACCAGCCCCAACGCGCAATGGATTGCATGATGTTGTAGTCGACCCGCAGCAGGTCGAGGTTTTTAACCTTGGCGTCTATGAACATGGGCAGGGCCATGTAGACAATGTAGCCGATGGCGATGGCGGCCAGCGTTCCGCGCGGAAGCGACTTCGCGGGGTTCTTGAGGTCGCCCGACATGCCGAGTCCGGCTTCGATTCCGGTGACTGCCGGAAAGAAGACGGCGAAGACCGTCCAGAACGGCAGCGCCGGCGGAATGATGGACCCTTCCGGTATCCGAAGTACGCCGGAGTCGCTGACTCCCAGGAAAAAGGAGACCAGCGAGGCGATGATGGTGGCCATGATAACAAACTGCACCTTGAGCGCCAGGTCGGCTGAAATGTAGGCCAGCGCCGTCAGCACAATAAGGGTGCCGGCGGAGATCATCTTGGCGGTCATGGCCTGGGAGACAGGATCATAGCCCATGATGCTCATGACCGCTTCGGTAAACCCGGCTATATAAAAGGCCACTCCGAAGGAGCGGGCGAAGAAGAGAGGGATGCCGATGGCGACGCCGGCCTCTATACCGAGGGATCGGGAAATGATGTAGTAGGCTCCGCCGGTCCCCACCTTCATGTTGGTGGCCATGGCCGAGATGGACAGGCCGGTGAAGAAGGTGATCGAGGTGGCAAGCGTTACGATGAGCAACGTCTGCGCGATGCCGACGTTTCCGACCACCCAGCCGAAGCGCAGGTACATGATGACGCCGAAAATGGTGAGTACGCTCGGTGTAAACACGCCTTTGAAGGTGCCGAACGAATACCCCTGTTTTTGTTCTTCTTCACTCATCGTAAAAAATCCTTGGCCGATTATGCATCGGGAGACCGTTTTTTCCGCGTTTTCAATTAGATGGAATAGTGGTTTGCGGGAAAATATTTGCCAGTCTATTCTTTCGCTAATCTAGCGGCGGATAAAGGATGCAGCCGAATGCGTTTCCAAAATCGAGGAGTAGCATGAGTGGGAGAGTGCGTTGCGGTATAGGTATGCTGGTTTGCCTTTGTATGATCTGTGGGCGCGTCTATGGCGATGAACTATTGGTCGGGGGGGGGTATGGAGAACAGGTGGGGAGGAATGGCATCGGCCAGGACAATGCGGTGGTTGATATCCTGTACGACTTCTCTGACGTGGATTGGCGGAATTGGCGCGTAACGCTTGGGTTGGGAGCGTCTTGGCTCTGGAACGACTTTGATGAACACGAAGTTTTCATTGGGTCACTCGTTCCTACCTTTCGGTATTTTCTGGCTGAAAGCGAGTCGATGGATTTCTACGTGTTTGTTTCCACGGGGTTTTCCTACATGACCGAACCCAGTCTGGGGCAGCAGTTGCTGGGCGGCTACTTTGCCTTCAACGATTTCTTCGGTCTAGGGGCCTATATGGGGCCTGAACAGGATTGGAGCGTGAACGTTTGCTGGCGGCATATTTCGAATGCCGGATTGTTCGACCCCAACGAGGGTATCGATATTCCATTTTACCTCATGGTGGGACATCGGTTTTAAGCGGGAGTCCCCGCCGGTGTTAAAAACGCTTGATTACGGATATCATGATGGCCTTGGAAAGAATCTCCGCCACCACCAGGCCGATGGCGAATATGCCGCCAATGCTCGGTAACGTTAGCCTGGTCAGATGCGCAGTGACACTTCCGTGGAGAAGCCTGCTCACGGACGCGAGCGTTCCTTTCTTCCCTTAAAAAAGGCGGCGATGTCTTCAAGAATCATCGTCAATGCCGGAATCAGCAATAGCGTGATGCCGGTGGCGAACAAAATGCCGAAACCGAGCGAGATGGCCATGGGAATCAGGAACTTGGCCTGCCGCGAGGTCTCGAAGATCATCGGTGTCAGGCCGAAGAAGGTCGTGAGCGTGGTGAGGATGATTGGACGGAAACGCTGCACGCCGGCCGCGACGACGGCATCGTGCATGTTGGCGCCTTCGCGCCGCCGCCGATTGGCGAAATCGATGAAGACCAGTGAATCGTTGACCACGACGCCGGTGAGCGCGACCACACCAAACAGGCTGATCAGGCTCAAGCTGTAGCCCAGGATCATGTGACCGATGACCGCACCGATGATGCCGAAGGGAATGCTGACCATGATGATCAAGGGTTGGCCGTAGCTCTTGAACGGGACGGCGAGCAGCACGTAGATCAGCAGCTGCGCAATCAGCAGGCCGATAAAGAGCCCTTTTCTGCTTTCGCTGAAATCAGCCTGGCGGCCTTCGAAGGAGTAGGAGAGTCCTGGATATTTCTGGATGACCCCCGGCAGGATCTCGGAAATCAGCACATCCAGCATCTGTGAAACTTGGTCACGGGGCTTTACGTCAGCCGAAACCGTGATGACGCGTCGACCATTGCGGCGGGTAATCGAGGTATAGGCCCGTCCGCGCTTCACCTCCACCACCTCGCGTAGCGGCACTTCGGTTCCGGCCGGCGTGCGGACAATCATTTCCTCCAGGCTGTGTTCGGTGTCGCGCTCGGATTCGGGCAGGCGGACCATCACCTTGATCTCGTTGCGGCCACGCTGTTGGCGGATGGCTTCCGCGCCGTAGTACGAGTTGCGCACCTGCCGCGCAATGTCGCTGGACGTCAGCCCGAGGCTGCGGCCGGCAGGCAGGATGGAAAAATCGATCTGCGGTTTCCCGGGAGTGAAGCCGTCGTCGATATCCTTGACCATGGGAAAATCCGCAAGGCGTTCGGCCACGTCCTTGCTGGCCTGTTCGAGCACCTCCATGCTGCGGTGCGACAGTTCTACCGTGAGGGCATCGGAGCCGCCGCCGGGGCCGCCGCTGTCGTCACGAAAGCGAATGCTTTTCAGCCCGCCGATTTCGCCGGTAACCTTGCGCCAGCGATCCACGAATTCCTTGGTGGAGACAGGGCGGTTGTCCGGATCCTCCAGTTGGAAGGTTACGCGGCCGACATGGCTCCCGCCCGGTCCGCCTCTCCCGCCGATACCGATTTCGGAAAGCACCCCGATGCCGAGCTTCTTGCCGGTTTCCTGTTCGATGTCGGCGATGAGCTGGTTGCCGGCGGCGAGCACGCGGTCGTGCACGGCCTTCGTCTTTTCAACCGGTGCGCCGTAGGGGAGGGTAAAGCTGCACGTGGCTAGGTCGGATTCCACGGAAGGAAACTGCTCCAGCCCCAGGCGGCCGCTCTTTACGTATCCGACCGTGATGATCAGGATGACCAGTCCGACTGAGAACGTGAGATAGCGGAGGTGGAGGGCACGGTCGAGAAACGGGCCGTAGATGTCGTTGACAAAGTGCCTGAACTTTCGGCTGAAGCGTTGCTGCAGGTTGTGGATTGCGTGGGGGTTCGACAGATCCTTCTGGTGGCCGAGGTGCGCCGGGAGGATGAACAGCGCCTCGACCAGCGAAATCATGAAGGTGGTGCAGACCACCATGGGAATGTTCCTGAAAAACTTGCCCATCACGCCGGGGACGAAATAGAGCGGCATGAAGGCCACGATGTTGGTCAGGATGCTGAACGTCACCGGCATCGCGATTTCCCGCGCTCCCTTGATGGCCGCCCGCAGGAATGGCATACCGTCCTGATGGTAGTGGTATATGTTTTCGCCCACCACGATAGCATCGTCGACGACGATGCCGAGAGAGATCAGGAACGCAAACATCGTGATCATGTTCAGGCTCACGTCCATGGAGTCCATGAACAGGAAGGTGCCGAGGAAGGAAATGGGAATTCCCAGCATGACCCAGAACGCGAGGCGCAGCTCAAGGAACAGTCCCAACAGAATGAATACGAGACAAAGGCCCAGCGCCCCGTTTTTCAGCAAAAGGCCCATGCGCCCGCGGAAATAGTCAGCGCGGTTATCCCAGATGGTGAACGAGATGCCGTCGGGCATGGTGTCGCGCAGTTCATCGAGAACCTGGCGAACCGATTGGTCGACCGAGATTGGGGTTTCCCTGCCGACACGGTAGACGGTCAGCGTGAGGGCGGGCTGTCCGTTGTAGTAGGTAAACTTGTCCGATTCGTCGAAGCTGTCGTGAATCTCGGCGAGATCTTCAAGCCGCAGCTGGGTACCATCGGGGGCCGTTACGATGGGGATGCGCGCAAATTCGCGACCGAGGTCGCGTCGGTCCTTGACGCGAACGAGGATTTCGCCGCCGCTGGTTTTCATGCCGCCGCCCGGCAACTCGACCGAGTTGCGGGCAACGATGTTGGCGACGTCCTGCAGGCTCATGTCGAGTTCGCGCAACTTGTCCTGGGGAATCTCGATGGCAATCTGGTAGTTTCGCACGTTGGATAACTCGACCTGGGTAATGCCCTCGGATTGCAGCAGCCGGTCGCGAACCTGTTCGGCCAGCTCGCGCAGGACGCCGTCGGGCACATCGGCCGAGACAATCACATCCAATACGGCGTTTTTCAGGATGATGGTGCTGACGGTCGGTTTTTCGGCTTCGAGCGGAAAGGTGCGGATGCGGTTGATTTCGTTGCGGACATCGTCGGTTACGCGGTTGACATCGCGGCCTTCCATCACCTCGATTTGTACACTGCCCGATCCTTCGTTGGCCGTGGCCGTGACTTCCTTGACGCCGTCGATGCCGCGCACGGCTTCCTCGACCACGAGCAGAATGCCCTGTTCGACTTCCTCCGGGTTGGCGCCGGGATAGGGTACGACCACTGATACCATATCAAGCTGGGCTTCGGGCAGGAACTCCTGCCTCACTTTGAAGGCGGCAAAAAGCCCCCCGAAAATCAGGACGAACATCAGGATGTTGGCCGCAACGGAATTGCGTGCCATCCAGGCGATGGGGCCGCGTTTGGGTTCTTCCATGTCCATGACGCTTATTCCTTATCCTTGCCGGTGTTGACCACCATGCCTTCAATCGGCGCGGTCAGATCGGAAACAATCAGCTCCTCGCCATCAACGATGCTGTCACGGACCAGAATACGCTGGCCATCGCGCCAGAGGATATCAACCGTGCGGATATCCAGGGTGTTCTCGTTTGTGGCAATCCAGATGGCCTTGTTGTCGCGCAGGGCCTTCCGGGGTATGCTGTATACGTTTTCCAGTTCGCGTCCATTGATTTCGGTGCGGACATACTCGCCGATTAGCAACGGTTTCAGTTCGGCGTTTTCCGGTTTCAGGCAGAGGGGATCCTTGACCTCGACCAGGATGCGGGCCATGCGGCCTTTTTCCTCCAGATCGGCCAGTAGCTTAATGACGCGGCCTTCGCGTACTGCGCCGGAAAAGGAAACCACCTTGGCGGGGCTTCCCGGGATCTCGATCCATCCCAGTCGATCGACGGGAATGGAGACCACGATCCAATACGCATCGGTGCCTGCCAGCGTGGCCAGGGAATCCTGTTGCGAAGCCTGGGATCCGATGTTGACGTTGCGGTTGACGACCACGGCATTAAATGGCGCTTTTACCGAGGTACGCTCAAGGTTGATGTCTGCGTCGGTCAGCGTTGCTTCCGCCGCTTCGAGCGCCGCCTTGCTGGCGGCCAGGTGCGGAACACGCAGGGCAAGTTCCTGTTCCTGTTCGGTGGCATTGTCCGTCTTGAGCAGCTCCCATTCACGCTTGGCGACATCCTGCCGACCCAGCTCAAGCTTGTAGTTGAAGCGCGCCGTTTCGAGCGCGGATTTAGCGGAGGCAAGCGCGAGTTCATAATCGACGGGATCGATCTTGACGGCCTCTTCGCCTTCATCGAGAAATCCGCCTTCAATGAAGTTGGTGGAAATAGCGACGACTTCACCGCTGACGCGGGGGCGCAATACGATTTTTTCCGCCGGAACGACGGTGCCGGTCAGTTCCAGTACGACGGTTTCGTTTCCGCTGGCAAGCAGTTGCGTCTCAACCAAGGCGGCGCTTTTGGGCGGGCGCTGCTTTTCGGCCTTGGGGGCTGTGATGATGAGAACGGCGGCAATGATGATCGCCAACAGGATCACGGCACCGCAGATCAATGGAATGGGTAGTTTACGCATGGGGAATCTCCATTAGTTCGAAGTCAGTTCGTTGGGCCAGAATCCGCCGAGGGCCCGGTAAAGGTTTATGCGGTACTGCAGCAGGTTGTATTGCGCCGCGATGCGATCGCGTTCGAGCGCCTGCAGGGTGTTGAGCTGGATAAGTACGGTGGTGTATTCGATCACGCCATTGCGGTAGCGGTTGATCGACTCTTCATAGGATAGACGGGCGGCCTCAAGGCGCCGGTCGAGCGAATCAATATAATCGCGCTGCCGCTGTTCGGACACCAGTGCATCCTCCACCTCCTTGATCGCGTTGATGACCACGGCGCGATAGGAAGCAAGGCGTTCATCCACAACCGCCCGGGTCCGTTCGACTTCGGCCTTGCGACGCCCCCCCTCGAAAATCGGTCCGGTGACGCTGGCCGCGAGGTTGGCAGCCCAATCGTCAAGTATGTTGGACCATTGGCTGTTGGAATAGTTGGCCGATGCGGAAAGGCGGATGGCGGGGAGCCGGTTGGCCCGTGCCGCGCTTACGCTCCAGTCGGCGGATCGAAGTTTCAGGCCGGCTTGACGAACATCGGGGCGATTGGCCAGTACATCGGCGGGGATTCCAATCGGGGGAAGCGCTCCGAGGGTCGGCAGGGCGGTATCCTTGACGGTCAACGAGGCGAAGTCGCTTTTTCCCAACAAGGCAGCCAGCTCGTTCATCAACAGTTCTTCCTGCAGCTTTGCCAGAGGAATGGCGGATTCCGTGGCGGCCACGACCTGCCGTTGCTGATA
>JBNKSB010000193.1:0-10230 GCA_050297095.1 Pontiella sp.
CGGGCACTGAAGTTAAGATCGGACATGGAGGTGCGCAGCATCTGCTCGGCGTCGGACTCCAGCCGGCAGACCTGATGCAGAGTCTTACTGCGCATATTGGCGTTGCAGTGCGTGCCGGGTTGGTTCCGGTAGCGCTCTTGCTGGATCTCGCGGGCGCGAACCACCCGGTTCCGGATTGCGGAAGAAGCTTCCCCCTTTTCAAGCCGCGCCAGCTGCTCGTACGAAATAGCCGGCACCTCGACATGGATATCAATACGGTCGAGCAACGGCCCGGATATCTTGCTGCGGTAGCGCGCGATCTGCGTCGGCGAGCAACGGCACTCGCGCTTCGGATCGGTCTGGTAGCCGCATGGGCACGGGTTCATCGCGGCCACCAGCATGAAGCGGCAGGGATAGGTTACGCTGGCGGCAGCGCGGGCAATCGTAACCTCGCCGTCTTCCAACGGCTGGCGCATCACTTCGAGCACACTGCGCTGGAATTCGGGCAGCTCGTCGAGGAACAAGACCCCGTTGTGTGCAAGGCTCACCGAGCCGGGCATGGGATTGGTTCCGCCGCCGAGCAGGCCGGCGTCGGAAATGGTGTGGTGTGGCGAATGGAACGGGCGGCGCGCCACCAGCGCCTGATGCGATTTGAGCGAGCCGGAGATGCTATGGATCTTGGTGGTCTCCAACGCCTCATCCAGCGACATGGAGGGAAGAATGGACGCAATTCGTTTGGCCAGCATGCTCTTGCCCGTGCCGGGCGGGCCAATCATCAGCAGGTTATGCCCGCCGCTCACCGCCACCTCAAGTGCGCGCTTGGCATACTCCTGCCCTTTCACATCGGCGAAGTCGTCCTCGTAGCCACTGTTGGCATTGAACACGGATTGTATATCGAGAGTATAGGCATCGAGCTTGATCTCCTGGTTCAGGAAATCGGCGGCTTCGCGTAGCGTGCGGACGGGAAACACCTTGATCCCTTCGACGACCGCCGCTTCTTCGGCGTTTTCCGCCGGGACCATGATGGCCTTGCAACCGGCATTACGCGCCATAAGCGTGATCGGCAGCACTCCACGCACCTTACGCACCGTACCGCTGAGTGCCAGCTCGCCGATAATGCAGATGCGCGGCAGCAGATCTTCCTTGATATCCTCAAGCGCGGCAATGATCCCGATCGCAATGGGAAGATCAAAGCTCGGGCCCTCCTTGCGCATGTCGGCCGGTGCGAGATTGATGGTGGTCCGCCCCATTGGCGGCCGAAAGCCGGAATTGATCAGTGCCGTCCAAACCCGGTCGGAACTCTCCTTCACGGCAGCGTCCGGCAGGCCGACGATGACTACCTTGGGCTCGCCGTGCCCCGCATTTACTTCGATCTCGACGGGAAACGCTTCGATCCCCACCACCGCTCCGGAATTGATTTGTGAAAGCATGCCTTCCCCTTGCGCAAACAGAGGAAACATTAACCCTTTTTAAATCTATGTTGCTAGATATTCTTTATAAAAGAATAATATCGAAGCGCAAAGATACAGCAATACGCAAGCGGGGTTCGCACGCCTCTACGGCTCGGTTCCAAGGAGATAGAACCGATACGGCGCTTCGGTCGAACTGTTCGTGAATCCCAGAGTGCCACCTGTACCGGGGATCGGCGTTCCAAGCGGGATCCATGAGGCGTCCAGCAAATGGTCCTTGTAGTATATCTGATAATTCAATCCGCTGATCGAAGACCAACTGAGCACAACGTTTGTCCCGGTGGCCTGCACTTCACCTAGAACCGGTCCATCCGCGGGAATCGCATTATCGGAACCGGGCGTCGGAGCGGACAGCACCAGAATCGTGGCACCGCCGGTAGGATAGCGCCCTTCACTCACATCCTCGGCCAGCGCCCCGAACGAGACGGTATCGATCTCTCGTCCATCCGGCGCATACAACCCGATGGACTCGCCGCTCTTGCCCAACGAGAAATCAGCATGCAGAGCGGGTTGGCTGGTGGAGTTCTGTTCCGGTTCTCCGTCGGCCCAGACCAGCAGGTAGCCGCCTGGCGGGATGGAGTAGTGTCCATTGTCCGGAATCTGGAATACGAACGGTTCGTCAAGTTCGTCGGTCAGGTAGCAACCGCCGAGATCGACGGCGGTACTTCCCGGATTGTACAGCTCGAACCAGTCCTCGTAGTCGCCGTCCGCCGGATCGGACAACGCGGCATCGTTATCCGCCATCCACTCGTTAATAACGACGGCGTCCAACGGATCCGTGATAACGCCAGTACTGGTAATCGTCCGCGAAACGCTTGCTCCGTCGACGCTATTGCCCTGGCGATCCACTCCCACAATCGACAGATCGTTCGTGCCGAACTCCAACGGAATCGTCATGCTCCACGCAGTGGTGCTGGTCCATTCGACTGGATAGGCGATTCCGTTGACCAGGATATCGGCCACCTGCAACGGTGCGGTACCGGTCAGGACCACGCTGTTGCTCGAGACCGAGAACGAGGAGGAATCGTCAACAGTAAAATCGGCGGATGGCAGCACGCTCTGGATATAGCTGCGGCGAGCGGCAAGCCAACTCTCAATACCACTGGGTGAAGTTACCAAAATGCCATTCGCAATCAGATTGGCATAGCGTTCCTCCAGGATCGGATTCACCACATCCGGCAACAGCGCCGAGTCCACGGCCTCCTGGAAGCCCATGAGATATTCGCGGTAGAATGCGGGCGTCCCGGTGATCAGTGAAGCAAGCGCCGGATCATGGAAATCGTTGATCGGGTCGGTCGGCCCGTGTCCGTCAACCATCGCCAGCTCGATATCCCACAGCAACAGCCGCCAGCCCTGGTCGTCGGGTTTGTAGGCATACATGTTCTTGCCGCGTTCGTAACCGTAGCTGTCCCAGTTCCCGACAATCCGGTTGACCGCCACCGGCCGGAGAAAATTACGGACATCCATCCAGTCGCGTACCCGGCTTTCATAATCCGCGGCGGCGGTGTCGTTCACCACTGAAACCAGGTTGGTGAAATCAAACCACTGGTCATGGTTTTGTGTAGTCCGGGGCCGCCAGTTCCAGCGATAGCGCTTGGGATCGATGACGCCATTGGAATCGTTAAAGCGCTCGATGGTGGCCGTCACGTAGTTAAAGTTCACGTTATTCTCATTGAATTCGAGCCAATCCTCGATCTTCCGAAGCTCTCCGTCGGAATCATTGGGATAATACTCATCCAGCATCTCGCTGTTGGGTTGCTGGCTATCCAGATACACCACTCCGCGCTTCGCGCCGTTCAAAACCATGTTGATGTGGCGGCGATAATTATACTGCTGGCCCAGCTTCCGCCCGATCCACGTGCTGGTCATATCGATCTGCGTTGTACGATCGAACCAGAAGTCGTTGCTAGCGCCTTCGGCGGACAATACAAACGGCTCGGAACCAAGGAAGCGTTCCCCCGGATTAAAGTTGATTTCATAGTCGCAGGCAAACGACCCGGCCGGGCCGTTGTAGGCCTGTGTATGGAACGGGCTGGCGCTGTACATGGCACCGACGTTGTACACGACCCGCTGGTTACCGTAGACAAAGGTGGCATCGAGCGTATCGTTGGCATTGATCTCGCGGCTGCCCCAGAAGCTGAGGTTGGCCGCAGTCACCCATATGCGGTAGGTGCCGAGACTACCGGAGGGCATCGACTCGCCCCAGCGCACCAGACACTCGCGTTCCGGCACCTCCGCAGGGAACTGACTGGATGCGGTCCCGTCGGTAGCGGACACATAGAAGGCCACCAGCGTGCCGCTCGAACGACCGGAAATGGTTGCCGAATATAGCCCATCGCCCGAAACCGCATCGCCGCCCGTGCCGTTATCGAGCATGCTGACGGTCGAATATGAAGTAGCCGGATCAACCCGGTAGTGGAGCGTCATAGAGGCAACGTCGTCCGGATCGGTGGCGCGTGCGGTCACCACCACCGCTTCGTCCGCCGCCGGAAGGACCGGACTGTGCATCACGTCGTATATGGCTGGTCCGGCATTGGAGACCCGCTTCGAGTTGACCAGCCCGGGAGTACCGCAGTTGGACGGCACCTCGACCGGTTGCGATGCTTCCATCCAGTGCCCGCGCAAACGCAGGAGGATGTAGGGCGAACCCTTCAGCCAACGGACCTTGGCCTGGATCGTTCCGGTATTCGAGTCACCAACGGAAGCGGTCGAATTCAAGGCATGATCGGCCTGGTTGCAACCCATATCGCCACGTCCGGCGGAAACCAGATGCAGTGCCGCCGAACCGCCCTGCCCCACGCCGCTTTCAACATAGGAATTGCGCACAACGCCCCCGAAGGTCCATCCGTTTGATCCGCTTGAAAAATCGCCGTTGGAAAGCATGTTTCCACCGTTGTTATTGCGAAACTCGAGATCGTCCACCAGCATCTCGCCAGCGCCTTGCAAATAAAACTCGAAATGGTTGGCCGTGCCATCGCCGGCGCTTTGCCCGTTTTCCAGAATCTCCGTGACGTCGATGGTCGTCCACGGCGCCTTGCCCGTTTCATCGCTATCGGCCCAGCTGGCAGGCTGGCGGTTGTCGGCATCCGGATCGATCAGCTCCAGTGAGCTGCCGCCACCGTCGCTCCACTCGCCCCATCTGCCGCCGTCGAGATAGGTTACTTCGTCGACCGGAATGTAGAAGATGTTGGTCGTGACCACATTGAGATCGTTGGTGGAAACCAGATCCTCCCACATCGACAAGGCAATCCGTTCTCCGCCATCGGCGAGCGAGCCGTCGTAGTTGCCGCAGGTGTTGGACGTATTGAGCTGGGCGTATTTGGCGATCAGGTTGGTTGCGTTTTCGGCCACCACCATATAGCCGTGTCCGGCGATGACGCTATTGCTCGGAAATTCGTAGGAGATGCCGCCCTGCAGCTTCCATCCCGAGAGATCGACCGGACTGCCGGTGCGGTTGTACAGCTCGACATATTCATCGTTGTTCGAATCGGAAATCGGGTGATACATGATTTCGTTGATCACGACCGTTGACTGGAGAGGCGCTGCATTGGCCGTACCTTTGGTCACCGAGGAAAGACGCTGGAAGCCGGGAGCGCCGTCGGGATAGTGGCCTTCGGACACCCCGTTCTCCTGGCCGCGGAAAGAGGCCGCGTCGATGACGCGCGTCTGGTTGGAATTAACCAGGAAGATCTGTTCGCCATCGGCCGACAGCGCAAAGCCGAGATCGTTCTGATCGAAGCTCAGGAATCCGCGCGCCGGAATGGTGGTGCCGTCGGCGATGCGGTACTTGTTGGTGCCGGCTTCGTCGCTCAGCCATGCACCGGACAGGTCGACCGGTGTCGTTTTCGTGTTGAAGAGCTCGACATAGTCCACCTGCGGCAGGTCGGTGTGCGCGAGGTATTCGTTGATCACGATACCACGGGCGGGTTCAACGCCATAGCCGTCGGTCGTGCCCGGCGACCCGCCGATCAGGTCGCTGGCCGACCAGGCGCGCGGATCGCCTTCGCCATAGCTCGGATGGCTCAGCACCAGCGAGTGCCCGGTGCCGAAGGCGGCAACGGGCCACGGCGCCTTGTCGTTGTATTCCACCTCCAGCAGGAGGCCGTCGAGTTCGGTGCGGAAGCGCAGGAGCCCCCCGGAGTTCGACAACTTGCCGTCGTAGGGGCCGAGGCAATCGACGCCGTAGAACGCCTGCGCCACAATAGGCTCCTTGGCGATAACGAGAAACTCGCCGGGAGCCAAGGTCGTGCCGTCGGGGAAGGTATAGTCGATCTCGCCGGTGAAACGGTGTCCGGTCAGGTCTTCAGTGATCAGGCCGGTGTTGTAGAGTTCGACAAACTCCAGACTGTTCGTACCGCCCCAGCCGGAGGGCGTGTCGACCATGATCTCGCTGATCACCATCGCGCCCCGTCGACTGCTCGGACCCAGCGGTTCGAAGGGCAGATCAATGCTCGACACCATGGTTCCGCCGCCCACGGACTCGTCGCGGAAGCTGGCTGTGATCGCGGAAGAGGTCTCTCCGGAGGCGAGCGCAAGGCCCACCTCAACGCTGCTCGACATGGCAATGGTGGCCGAGCCGAGCCGCTGCCACGACGAGCCATCGATTCCCGCAAAACCTTCAAACAGGTTTCCGGTGCGGCGCAAACGCAGCCACATGCCGGGGAAGCTGTTCGGGAAATAGCCTTCCATGCCAGCGTTTCCGCCCGTCGAACTGCGCGACATGAAATGGCAGCCAACCGGTCCCGGCGTGGCGAAAACGGCGGCGAACACATCATCCGCATCCAGCCCGTCGCGCGCCATCAACCCCGCCCGCGCCCAGGCATCGGAGAACTCCATTCCATCCAGCCGGATCTGCACGTCGAAGTCGCCGGCATAGGTTTTATGGCTGAAGCCGAACTCGTCGGCGGCGGCGCCGATTCCGCTGCCCGAGGCCGTGAGATCCACTCCACCATCCGCGCCGTCCAAAGCACTGGCGATGTCGGGCGAACCGATATCGTCCACAAGATAGGGTAAGGCTACAAAGGTGGCCTGGCTGTCGGCCGCGATGGCATTGCCGGCACTGGAGCGGTCCTGCACGTTGGAAACGTGCAGCGTGTAGGAGGTTTCGAGGGTTTGCGGGGCAGTGTCCAGAATCACGGAAGAGGTATCCTCCCCGAATGCCGCATCGATGATGGCCAACGATCCTGTGGACGATGAAATGGAATAATTGCCCGGGTCCAAGGCCGTCGCAGGGCTTACGCCCTCGTTGAATACCACCTGGACCCCGTCGGGGAAAATGCTCGTGGCCCGAACCAGGACGGGCGCATTGGTGTCGGCGAGAACGGTCAGCGTTGCATTGCTGCTCGTGTCGAGATGGAATGTTCCGAGATAGAGGTTCGCGGCAGCGGCATGAAACGTCGCCCCATTGTCGACCAGCGTGGTTTCCGCGATGGTGTAGCTGGAGTTTGTGGCTCCTGGAATCGGCGAAGAGTTCCTGTACCACTGCACGTAAACCAGAGGGGTGCCGCTGCACTTGATCTCAAACGAGGCGGCATGGGATTCCTCCACGGTCTGGCTATCGGGCTGTCCCACGATCTCAACAGGACCTGTAGCCGCCACATCGGGGCCCCATTCATGGTTTTTCAGCACTTCCGCCGCCGTCAGCGCGCCGTCGTAGATACGGAATTCGTCTATGCTGCCCCAAAAATAAGGATCCGACCAGTTGGATCGGCCGATATAGTTGTTCACCGTGTATCCCATGTCCGAAGGCGCGATGGTCATCCCTGTGTTTTGGGCGACGAGTTCACCGTCCACATAGAGCTTGCCGGTCGTTGAGGCATAGTCATATGTCCAGACCACATGGACAGGAGTCCCGGTCGGCAGGCGCGTGCCCGACCATTCCATCTGCTGCTCGCTCCCGCCGTTTTTGATCGCCCCGCGCAATGCACCCGAGTTCGCCTTCGGGGCAAGGAACATGTTGATGCTTGTGTTGTTGCCAAAATCGAAGATCCGAGCCCAGGTCGAGCTGCCCAAATCGGTTAGCCAACATTCCACGGAAATCGAATCAAGACTGGTGAGGAGCCCGTTCGGTAGGTCCACATAGGCCCCGGACCCGTCCAGGAGCACCGAACCTCCACTGATGGACGCACCGCCCGCCAAACTTCCATCTGCTGCTCCCACTTTATCCGAAACATCGTTGGAAAAGTCATAGCGGTGAAGCAGGTCGGCCGCGTTTGAACTCCCCCCAAGCGCAAGGCATCCCCAAAAAAACAACATCTTCATTCTACGCCGCATAATAACCTCTAAAAGAAACTGCCCACCATACACTGGTCTCCATGAAACCCGGGAATTGAACCCGCGCATACTGAAGATGTCCAGATGCCAAAAAGAATACGTTGTAAATAAATATACACTTATAGCACACTAACTAGCTACATACCACATAGACCTATATGTAAATAACGATAAGCAGAACCCCCAAATCCCGCATGACTTATTATCTCTTTTAAGCGAGTACGGTCGGCTTCCGTTTGGAGCGATCCTACTTCCGCAACAATTTTGCGCGCATTTTTCCAGACATTGGAAACGCGCTGCCCTAAGCTCTCAATTCTTGAGAAAAATGAACATATTCTCAAACAGGACAACTAACACAAACTAACGGAAATCCCGCTCATGAGCGCACACGAAGGCAATAACAACGTAGAAATCCAGATTGTCCCTGAACAGGAAGTGCCGGACATCCTGCCGGTCATGCCACTGAAAAATTTCGTCCTTTTTCCCCAAATGGTCGCCCCGTTGGTGATTACTTCGGATGAGTCGAAAAAGCTGGTGACCGAGCTTTCCAACCGTACGCCCCACTTCATCACGGCCCTGCAGCGCCGGGATGAAATCGATGAAACCAACCTGACCAAGGACGACATCTACCGCATCGGCTGCGTGGCCCGACTGATCAAGACCCTGAATTTCCCCGACGGCTCCACTCATATTCTCGTGGAGGGCCTGTCCCGTTGCGAGTTGGAGGATTTGATCAACGAAGAGGAATACCCAACCGCGAGCTACCACATGATCGAGGATACCAAGGATGAATCGATCGAGCTGGAAGCCCTCGCGCGCAGCGCCTCGGAGAAATTCCAGCAGATTGTCACCATGTCGCCGAACATGCCGGACGAGCTGTCCATTGCCATCTTCAATATGGGCGCGCCCTCCCAGTTGTCCGACCTGATTGCCACCAACCTGCCTATTCCGGCAACAGATCGACAAAAACTGCTGGCCGACAACAAGCCGGCGAATCGACTCGAAAAGTTGATGGAATTCATCAACCGCGAATATCAGGTGCTGAAGCTGGGCAACAAGATCCAGAGCAAGGTGAACGAAAGCTTTTCCAAGACCCAACGAGAAATCTTCCTGCGCGAACAGCTCAAGACCATCCAGCAGGAACTGGGCGAAGACGACCCGCAGACCGCCGAAATCCTGGAACTGGAAAAGAAACTCGAAGAGGTCAAGCTACCCAAGGAAGCACGCGAAGCCGCCGACAAGGAACTCCAACGCCTCAGGGCCGTACCGCCCGCCTCCCCTGAACATGGCGTGATCCGCACCTACCTCGACGTCATCGCCGAACTGCCGTGGAATAAATCGACAGACGACCATCTCGATATCGTTGCCGCCCAGAAGATCCTCGACAAAGACCACTACGGTCTCGAAAAAGTAAAGGAACGAATTTTGGAATACCTCTCCGTCCTTAAGCTCAAGAAGGACATGAAGGGACCGATTCTCTGTCTGGCTGGCCCGCCCGGCGTCGGAAAAACCTCGCTCGGCAAGTCGGTCGCCCGCGCCCTTGGCCGCGAATTTGTCCGCATGTCTCTCGGCGGCATGCACGACGAAGCGGAGATACGGGGCCATCGCCGGACCTATATTGGCGCCATGCCCGGCCGCATCGTTGAAAGTCTGCGGCGTTGCGGGGCCAACAACCCCGTATTCATGCTCGACGAGATCGACAAGGTCGGCAAGGACTTCCGGGGCGATCCCGCCTCGGCCCTGCTCGAAGTGCTTGATCCCGAACAGAATTCGACCTTCAACGACCACTATCTCGACGTGCAGTTCGACCTCTCCAAGGTGATGTTCATCACGACCGCCAACATGCTCGATACCATTCCCGGTCCGTTGCGCGACCGCATGGAGGTCATCCGCCTGCCCGGCTATACCTTGCAGGAAAAGGTCCAGATTGCCCAACGCTACCTCGTACCCAAGGCCATCAAGGAACATGGTCTGAAACAGACACAAATCAAGTTCTCGTCGGAAGTACTGGAAAAAATCATCGCTGGCTACACCACCGAGGCCGGCGTCCGCAATCTCGAACGCCAGATCGCCAACGTCTGCCGCAAAGTGGCACGCCGGTTTGCCGAAGGAAAGAACCGTGCGGTCGAGATCACGCCACGCAAACTCAAAGGCTTCCTCGGCCCGGTAAAGATCGAAAAGGACGTCGCCGAAAACAAGGCTCTGCCCGGCGTCGTCACCGGCCTGGCCTGGACGCCCTACGGCGGGGATATTCTTTTCATCGAATCCACCCGCATGGCCGGCAAGGGCAACCTTATCCTGACCGGCTCGCTCGGGGATGTCATGAAGGAATCGGCCCGCGCCGCGCTCAGCTACCTTAAGGCCAACGCCGACGCCTTCAAGCTGGATGAATCCCTGATCGCCAAGAGCGACATCCACATCCATGTCCCCGCCGGCGCTACGCCCAAGGATGGCCCGTCGGCCGGTGTGGCGATCGCCCTTTCGATTCTGTCCATGCTGAGGAACGAAC
>JBNKSB010000194.1:0-10457 GCA_050297095.1 Pontiella sp.
GGTCCACGCGCTAGTTCTGCACTTTATTGTTCTCTGTAATCCTCTAAGTTGAATGCCTTGGTTTCTTCCTTAGGGATTAGTGCGTTGATGAGAGTCAAGAAGCTAATGCCAAGTAGTAGCCACGAAATTCCATTCGCCCACACCTCCACGAGAGCCAGATCCATTGTTGATCTTATGTTTCCTGCCCTAAAAAGAGTGAATACAAAATTGCTGATCGGTATGAGTGCAAAAGTAATCCATGCACCACGAAATAAACCTTTGTCTGATATTTTGGATTGATCCACTACAAGGTAAACCAAGACCAAAAGATAGACTATTTGTAACCATATCATTTTGTGTTTCCTCCTATTGATTGCAGAACGTCAAGCGTGACCCGCCCCGGCACATAAACTTCAACCAAATTGACGGGCGTTTTCCGGGTAGGGTCCACGCTCTGGTTCAGCCTAATTTAATGAACTCATTTGCAATCTCATTGGACTGAACAAAGCTCGCTTTATCTGAAATTGTGTCTGCATTACCATACGCTAGCATTATTTTAACTAATGCGCTTTCAACTGCCATGTCATGTAATGCAATCACTCCTTTTTCAATAAGCTCTTTGCAGGTCTCATAAATATCCCCTTCTCCAGGAATTGGAGCGACATAAAACGGGATTTCATGTTTTGCACATTTCTCTGCAAAATTAAGTATACTCAAATTTTCATCATCGACTTGAGTACACGCTGTTCCTGAATGGTATAAATCATGGAGTACTGCATCAGGTTTCTCTTCGAGATTGTAGTGATTATAATTTAGCCCAGGATGTGGTCGAATATATAAGACCTTCTCTGAAAAAATTGGTTTTAACACTGTCTTAGCTTGATGGATATCCGGGTAATTTATTTTTTCGTAAACTGATCTGTTAAACTGAAAGCCGTTTTCGATAAATTCACCTATGAAAGCGTCCTTTTCGCTACGAAATGAATGAATGAAAGGCAACGCAGAGGTCAACCGAGTCCCTAGGTGAAGATAACTCTTTCCATCTGGGTTTCTATATACCGAAAATACTCCAGAGCATTTTTGATTTTCTATGAATCGAATGGCGTGCGTAAAGTTAGAAAGCCCATTAGAAGATTCATCATCAAGCGGCTTATCACTTGATACCAACACAACTGGAATATTAATTTCTGCGAGTAAAAATCCAAGTGCTGCGGATGCATAAGCTAGCGTATCCGTTCCGTGAGTGATTACAACACCTTTATATGATGATAAATCAGTTCTTAGAATAGCTTCTGCAATTATAGTCCAATGGGGTGGTCTACTATTTTCGCTTAAAATATTAAGCTCTTCCCTGATATCGAACTCTATGCCTTCGCTTTCCGATTGAGAATTGAACTGATTTATAAGTGCATAGGTTTTTCCTGAGTCTACACTAATCACGCCTTCGTGAGTTGATGCCCCTATGGTACCGCCTGTGAATATAACTAATACTTTTGATTTCATTCGCACACTCTCTCAATTTTAACCTCAAAAGAACAATCTCTCTTAAACGGATTGTCCATTGGACACTGATTTCGGTCACACACAACCGAGAAAGGAACTCCTGAGCAAAATGACTCCAAAACCCCTTTAATGTATCCGAACATCAATGAACAATCTGGATGATTTAAGCCTGACCGTTTATATGTTTGGAAATTATCTGCAAGCCGAATGCTTCCTGAGATATTTCCATTTTCTTCATCTATTGTTAAGTTATTCTTTAATCGCCCCCATCCAACATCTGAATCAAATTCGCACCATCGATTAACACGTTCTACAATACAGTCACTTGGATACTCCAAATCCCATTTTTCTAAAATTCTATCTCCAAAAATCTTACCGGATTTGTACCCTGCAGAAAAAAAAGTATCTTGAGCTGTTTCATAGTCAGTTGCCTTTTGAATGGCACTTCCAAGAGAAGACATAATGAGATTGATTGTTTCTACCTTGAAAGCAATGTTTCGTGACTGGTCTGCCGGGTTAATAAGAGTCCCACGTGATGCGAGAAGTTTGAATGTCCGACTACTCGGTTGCTCTTTCTTCCCTTTTTTATGTTGCTCATTATGGGCAGCTATCACGCTGTTGTATTTAGTTTCTAATTCCGGCCACCAGATTTCATAAGCTTTTTCTAAGCGGATGCGTTCTACGGCCTGAGAACCCGATGCATCATTGATTGATGTAACAAGCTTAAATATTTCATCTTTGCTGAAAATCGTATTTTGAAATTGAGAAAGAGGCCCAGATACTTCTTCGCGAGAAACATCAACAAGCAACGGGCAGACCTTTCCTGAAGACAAACTTTTGCTTAACGCTCCTGCCTCAAAAGTAACCCATGGAGATGTAATATTATCTCTTGTTACACATATGACCCCGTACATAGAGGATTCCAATGCGGCACCAATGTCGTGACTCCATCTAGAACCTTTGGCAATAGAGTCTGATGATAAATAGGGTTCAACAGTTTGAATGACGGCGGGCAACCATTCTTGAAATACCCTTGCTATTTCCCGACTCAGGTCTCCTGACCAACTTAAGAATATTTTCATAATGTACTTTCTCGTATTTTGTTTTATTTGCTGAACAGTGTCATATATGGCCGTATTAAGGGGCCAAACATGGAAAATCGGCGGTTTTACTTTCCACATATGACCCGTTCCTTGTTTATTTCCCACATATGCCCGTATTAAAGGGGTAGACAAGGAAAATGGTTGTTTGAATTTTCCGCATTTGTTCATCCCCCTTAGGCCCCTTTGATTCCACATCGACATGCTACCGCCATTGGTCGCCCCTGCTGTGCCTGACGGACGGCCCCTCCCCGCTTAGCCTGTACGATGCACCATGCATCCAATCGATCGCATGGTAGGCGTCTTGCTGAAGAGTTTCAAATTATAAACGATGTTCGGGGTTGTAATCATATCTTGTCTCAGAAGGGCCAGATGGAGCGTGAAACATGGCGATCTCCGGGCAGCGAGGATGCCCGGTACCGGATCAGGAAAGCAGACCCTGACAGGGAGTCGTGTGAGGGTCGGATACAGGGCTTTTTCATGTATGGCCTGTGCTGAGGGAGTATCTAAGAGAAACCCAGTTTAATTTTGGCCCATGGCGTCCGGGGTAAGAGATGAAGCCGCAGAAGGAATCTACTCGCTTATGACCGCCTTGTGTTCCCGCCCCACGGCCCTTTGTCCTTCTTCGACAAAGCCTGTTACAATTCTGGCGTGATTCTGTGCGACAAGGACCGCTTCCGGAGTTTTTCCGCTTACTGTTATCCTGAAGCCGTTTTCGAGTAGATTGATTTCTGTACTCAGCTGATCATAGTACTCAACCATTTCTTCAAACGCCGGATCCCACCGTCGCACCATTGCTCCCGAATCCAGCCGCCTTTTCATGTAGGAAAAATGTTCCTTCAGCTTTGCAACCACCACTGCATTTGTTGATGTGGTTAGTGCTTTATAGCCCTTTTCGGTCATGGTGACATTTCGCTTCAACTCACCATGATGCTCGGCAAGGTAGTCGATGATGTCCTTTTGTTCCTGGGGAAGAGGGCCTCTGAATGCCGGCTTGGAGAATGCCTGACATACGAGTAGAGATAGAATTGCTGTCGCGTATAGAATTCTCATCATGTGACCCTCGTGTTTGATGTATAGCCCGACCATCCTCAGGTATTGCGGATCCTAATCTCGAATCGGGCATCATCCAACAGGAAACAATTACGAAGGCACATGCTCAAATACGACACAGATCCTGCCTGCCAGGCTGTGAGAAAGCCCTGTGACGGATTACGAGGGCTAGATAAGCAGTTGAGGGGGAGATTTGATGGCGCGAATGCGGTGCTTTGGATCATTCCTCATATTTCCAAAGACAATATCATTTCTAATTAACAGAAGAACACCACCCATCTCCAGCCCCGGCTTATATTATCGCAATCCATTTATTAACAATACATTGCTGCAGAAGAAGGAGCAATACCTAGCAAAAAGATGGGCCCATTCGAATGTATCCCCCTCCACCATTTTGAGCCTGCACCTCGGTACTGGCTTTTTGTTTATTTTTTCGTGCGTCACAGGGTTTTCTCCCCTGTCATCCTCTAGTCATCAACCACAACCCATCCAGAAAAAAGAGAATCGGATAGCATATTTTTTCTCGGTGCTAGAATTATGTTAATGCTATTAATCAGAGCGGTATCCAATGAGCACTCGGAAACATATCGATGAAATAAAGGCTGGCGCCGACTTTTCCACGGAACTGGATCGCTTCGAGGCAAAGTATATCATTCCACGTACACTGGTGGAGCCGATCAAGGAATTCATAAAACCATATTGTGTAAAGGACCGGCACTGCGAGGCCGCGGGCGGACGCTATTATATCGTCACGGCTCAGTATGATTCCCCTTCCCTGTCGCTCCACTATGCCAAAGAGTGGGAACTGACCCATCGCTTCAAACTACGAGTGCGTACCTACGGAAATCCGCCGGGCGATGCGCCGGTTTTTTTGGAAATCAAGCGGCGCTACTTTGATCGGATCATCAAATCTCGCGCCTGCATTCCGTTCGAGGCCTGGAAGCCGGGCATCCTGCAGCAGCATGTGGACAGCCTGAACCTGAAGTCGGTTAAGGAGCGCGAGGCGTTTCGCGAATTCGTACGACTCCATGATGAGATCGGAGCCGCACCCAAAGTGTACGTGCGCTACTGCCGCGAAGCCTTCATCGGCATCTACGACCATTATGCGCGGGTGACCTTCGATACGCGCCTCTGCTACCAACCGGTGCGGGATGAGTTTAACTGGGGAACCGATGGAAAGTTTATTTCCATGGACAGCGGCATGGTGCGCCGGCGAAATGATTCGCCGCTAGTGCTTGAAGTCAAATGCACGGAACAGGTGCCAACCTGGATGATAGAACTGGTACAGCACTTTGAATTGATTCGCGTGGGCAATTGCAAGTATTCCACGGCAATCTGGATGGAAAAACTTCTGATCGGCAAGGGTGACTCGCCTTTTGCCGACGAATTGATTATTGATTGAACGAAGGGGTTTTATGGATACAAAGGGATTTCTAGACATGTTGGCGGCGGCGAGCAGCTCTCAAAGCCTCGGCCTGCAACATGTCATTTCAGCACTACTGTTAAGCTTTGTGTTATGTTCGGTGCTCGCAAAGCTCTATCAGTTAACGTTTCAGTCTCTCTCCTATTCGCGGTCGTTTGTCCATACGCTGATCCTCGGCGGGATGATTACCTGCATGGTGATGATGTCGATGGGCGACAGCATTGCGCGCGGGGTCGGCGTGCTGGGCGCCCTGTCGCTGATCCGCTTCCGCACGGTGGTGCGCGATCCGCGCGATATGATGTTTCTATTCGCGGCGCTTGGGCTGGGAATCGCCTGCGGAGCCGGCATGTATTCCGTGGCGGTAACCGGCTGCGTACTGATTAGTTCGGTCATCGTGCTCCTGAACTGGGCGCCGTTCGCGACGCGACGCCGCTACGAAGCCATGCTCCGTTTTCTGGTGGATGCAGACGATGATACGGTCCGTGAAGATGTGGACCGCATCATGGCCGAATGCTGCTCTGCCTACATGCTCATCGCCATGCGTGAAGCCGTCCAGGGCGACCTGCTCGAATATTCCTACCAAGTGCGCCTGATCGATCCGTCCTATCAGGTCGATCTCGTCAAGAAGATGGAAGCACTGGGCACCATTGCGGAAGTCAATCTGGTCATGCAACGAACCACGGTAGAGCTCTAAGGGAGAAGACCACATGACAAAGCACAAATTCGAGAGGCCTCCCCTGCACCAACGTAGGCGCCACCTGATCCGGCAGATGTTCAACGGTTGGCCGTGGCTGGTCTGGATCTTCGCCGCAATCATGGTACTGGTGATGCTACCCGGCGGCATGTATCGCATCCGCTTCCACGGCGTGGCGGAACGAACCTATGAGTATATTTCACCGCTGGAAGACGGCCGATTGAAATCCCTTTCAGTCGACATGGGGGATATCGTGGAGGCGGGACAGTTGATCGGCGAACTCGACAACGAGGCGCTGGCAGCGGAACTACTGATGGATCAGGCCTCGCTCATGAAAACCCGCGACAAGGTACACTCCATCCGCTACGAACTGGAAAGCATCCGGCTGGACCAAGCTAAAACCGAGGCCGGGCTACGAGCCCTCGAAGCCCGCTGGACGCACACGCAGGACATGCTCGAAAGACGGCTCATTCTGGAACAGGACGTAGAAGACCTCCGCCCTCAGATCGCGGCAACCAAGGAGATTCTGGCACGCTATCCGAAAGTTGTCGAAGAGCTTGAAGCACGCCTCGCCGATGCGGAACAAGACGCCGAACAACTCGACTCTGCCACCCTCGACGAACTGGTAGCGTCCCTGTGCCGGCTTAAAACCACCATGTCGGGCGTGGTGGCCGAAGTGCTGCACCAGCCCGGGGATATCGTCGAAACCGGTGATACAGTCGTACGTATCAGCAACCTCTCCACCCGCCGAGTGATCGCCTTCATGCCCGAAGCAAACCGGATGGACCTCGCAATCGGCGAACGTTGCCGGATTATTACGGAGACCAATCGCCAGGTTTATCACGGCGAAGTCAAATCGATTACCGCCGACATTCGCAAGCTGCCGGTCAACACCGGATTCAGCGACCAGCTGCTGCGGGGGCGCCGGATCGTGATTGAAATCGACGACGGAGAGTTGTTGCCGGGCGAACAGGTTGTGGTGGTGCCGGACATCTCTATCTTCGAGCAATGGTTTGGGAAGAAATAATGCGACATTGTCCACCTGTTATTCCTATTCTCGCCCTTTGTTTCATGGCCGGCCCGGGCCGGTCCGAACCGGAGCTTGATGCTCTTTTGGAACAGGTTGCGTTCCGCGACACCATCCGTACACGAAGTGAGGCCGCGCTGGTGGATGAGTCAACCGCTTTGGAACAGGCACGAACGCATGCACGCGCCCCTTCGGATTATGGGCTCGAACTGCGTCCGAGCATTAGCGACAACGATGCTGGATTGGCACTACGAATCTACCTGCCGGATCGGTGGAGCAAGAAACGGCTTCGCGAGCAGTTGACGGTTGCCGCCCGCTCGGAACAGTTGCGCGTTGCAACGATGGAATGGGAAGACATCGTTTCAGTCTATCGCAATTTCTGCACCTACCGCATGTTGAATCAGCAGCTTGCCGTGATCGAAAAGGAACTGCGCTACGTTGAACCCTATCTGGAGCGGGCGGACCGGAGTGTTGAACTGAACCAGCTTCCCGTAAGCGACCGGGCCCGCCTCTACAGTTCCTATTTAGCTTTGCTGAATGACCGCAATGAACTGGCCGCTTCGCTTTTGGAAGTGAGGCAGCAGCTCATGCTGCTGCTGGGCCCGGACACCGACATCGACAAGCTTTCCTCGACGGCGGTCGTCTCCATGCCCTCGCAGATGGAGATTGAATCCCTGCTCCGCATAGCACTGGAGAAGCGCTCCGACTACCAGCGTCTGGGTTCCGATATCCGCGCGATGCAGCTCGCTGAAGAAGCTGCACGGACCGAAGACGGATTCCACCTCAAGTATATCCAGCCCGCATACCGCGTGGATTATGACGACGGCAGCAACGGGTGGGAACTTTCCGCATCGTTTATTCTCCCGTGGGGCTCGCGGAATCCCGATATCGCAGTATACCGGCAACAGCAAATCCTTTCGCGTGCGGCGCAAACCCAGCAACGACATCTTATCGAAGGCCGGCTACGCGTATTGCTCGCCATAAGCGAATCCTACTACAAACAAGTGGCCATGCAAAACCAGCGGCTCAAGCCCGTGCTGAACCGCTTGAACGAAGATCTGACCGTGCTGGCCGATGTTCCGTTGGAGCAAATTCGCGACACCCTCTCAATCCGCAAACGCATCCTTGATACATCCCTCCTGTCAGTTGAATCGAAGTATCGTGCCGAAATCCTTGCCATCGATCTGACGGAGGAACTTGGTGGAGGGCAATAGTACGTGCCAAGCCAGCTTCACTCCGGTGGTAGCAAAGACTGCCTGCGTCTATATAGCGAATCCTGGGAATGGGCCGTCATGATCCTGAGCAGCATTGAGCGCCGTTTCTCTTCCTTACGATGGACGTAGTTGATCGCTACAATGCCCTTGCCCATTCGGCGAGCTGTTCGATGTCGCCGGCGCCGATGATGAGCAGGAGGTCACCAGGATGTAATTTATCTTGGATGTCGGACCAAGCGGCTTGAAGCGTTGGGCAGTATTGGAGCCGCCCGTTCCAGCTTTCCGGGAATCGTTCGACAAGATCCTTGGTGCCCCCGCCTTCAAGTGGTTGTTCGGAGGCAGGATAGACGGGTACAAGCCAGAGATGGTCCAGGCCTTCGAAACTCGGCGGAAAATCGGGCCCCAGCGCGAGGGTGCGCGTGTAGCGATGGGGCTGGAAGATGCCGAATAGCCTTTGGGGCTTTAGTTCCTGCGCTGTTTGGATGAGTGCAGCGATTTCGGTAGGATGGTGGGCATAGTCGGAAATAATCTGGACTCCCCCGCGCTCGTAGACGGTTTCAAAGCGCCGGAGAATGGGTTTGATCGCTTTCAGCGCGCATATGATTTTATCTTCACCCATCCAGTTTCTTGCAACGGCCATTGCGGCGGCGGCATTCCATTGGTTGTGCCGGCCAGGGAGTGGAACAGGAAGCGGCGAGGCCGGGTAGGAAAAGGATTCACATCGGGAAGTCCCCGCGCAAAGACGGTTGGAAACCGGATCGTCAGTTCGATAGTAGACTTTCTGTTTCGTATTTTGAATGAGATGTTCAAAACACCCGATGAAGGCGCCTTCAGAGGCGTGATGTTCCATGTGGTCGTATTCAATATTGGTGATCACGGCAAAATCGGGTGTGTAACCGGCAACAGTACCGTCAGACTCATCCGCCTCGACCACCATGATCTGACCATCCCTTGCAACGCCTTCGATGCCGGCGACGGCGCCCCCCACGCAATAACCGCATTCGAGAATTTGAGCAATCATTGCGGTTGTTGTCGTCTTGCCGTGCGTGCCGCTGACGGCAATGCAGGTTCGGTCTCTCATGAGAGCCGGCAGCACTTCTCCCCGGCGCGACACCTGAATATCCAGAGCACGGGCCCGTTGTACCTCCGGGTGCGAGTCGGGAACAGCGGTCGAGCGAATAAGCCAATCCACGGATTCAGTCATGTGTGATTCGTGGTGGCCAAAGGAAACGGATATGCCGTTGCGCAACAACCAGTCGGTTAGCCGGTTGGATTGCAGGTCGCACCCGGAGACCGCGAAACTGCGTTCTTTCAGCAGCCATGCCACGCCAGCCATGCCAATGCCGCCTATGCCGATGAGATGCACGTGGCCGCCTAATTTGATCAACTGTTCAGCCTGATCAACCGGCGTCATGATTATTCCCCAGCCACTCGTTCGAGCACATCGGCAAGCTGTTCCGCAGCGTTGGCCTGTGCCCGTTTTTCCATGGCGACTGCCATGCGTTCCAACCGCTCCGGCTGTTCGAATACGTTGACAAGATAGTCAGCCAGCCAAGTAGCAGTCAGGTCTTCCTGCGCCACCACATCGGCGGCGCCAAAATCCTGCAAGACACGCGCGTTGCTCATTTGGTGGTCGCGCACCGCATGCGGATATGGAATCAGCAGGGCGGGCAATCCAAATGCGGCGAGCTCGGCACAGGTGGCTGCGCCTGACCGGCAAATGGCAAGATCCGTATTGAGGTACATCTTTTCCATCTTCTGCACGAAATGGTGAACATTGGCCTTGATACCGGCCTCGGAGTAAATCCGCTCCACGTCTTTGCTATCCTGCAGGCCGGCGACATGTTCCACCGCGACATCAACCCCCTTCCCTACAGCAATCGCTATTGCCTTGGGTACAATCTCGTTCAAAACCTGTGCTCCTCGGCTCCCCCCCACTATCAGGATGCGCATCGGGTCGCCAGCCTTGCGTTCGGCGCCTGATTGCGCGCTGGCCAGCTGCAACTGTTTGCGCAAGGGCATGCCTGTGGTTTCAATCTTGGGATGTTTCAGGTAGAAGCGGGTCTTGTCAAAACTGACGGCCACGGCCGCGGCCTTGCGGGCCAATAGCGACACGGCCCGGCCCGGCACCAGGTTGGCCTCGTGCAACACATAGGGCACCTTTAGCTTCACGGCGGCACGTACCGGTCCAAACGATGCATAGCTGCCCATGGCCAGCAAAACATCGGGTCGAGCCTGCTGCATGGAGACCAGCGCCAGGCGGTAGGCATTGAAAAGTTTCTTCACCGTCTTCAGGCTGCGCAGCGAAATACCGAACTGGAAGCCCTCCGCCGGAACCGTCACAATCTTGCCCGGCCAGTCCTTTATGGCATCGTACTCAACATCCTTACCCGCCAGCCACAACGTAATCTCGTGACCGCGCTCCATGAGCACATTAGCCGTAGCCAATCCCGGAAAGATATGT
>JBNKSB010000195.1:0-7565 GCA_050297095.1 Pontiella sp.
GATCACCTGGTCTATTCCGAAGCCTACCCGTTTGTCCGCCCGGTTACGGCCGAAGATGCCGATGCCTACAGGCAGGAACGCGGCTATGCCCCCAAGGTCGTGGTGGCCGGCGACCGCGTCTACGGTCTTGGCAATTCGCAAAAGAATGCAGACCTTGCCCTTGAACTTGCGCAGGATGGCGCACTCGTCATGCAGCTGGCCGGCGCCTTCGGCGGCATCAACTACATGACCGATTCCCAACGCGAATTCATCGAAAACTGGGAAGTCGAATCTTACCGGGCCAAGCAGGTTTCCTAGGGATAGAATTGAAGCTCCCGGTCACGAGGAGTTCATGGAAACGGAGAAAAGGTCGGCCAATAGGGTCGGTCGTTTTCCGTTTATGGCAGAAACAGTGGCAACGTAGATGGTTTGGGCCGCCCATCCCTGCGCCGGCTTCTGGAAGTTAGGGATTGAACAATGATTGTAGGCCGGTATAAAAGGTCAAGTTTGTGTAAAAATGTGGGTTTAATGCGGAGGGAAGGGGTGCTTCGTCACCACGCCTCCATCTGGCGATACGCAAAGAAATCCATTACGAGAAACTGATCATTCTAGACCGAGAATGTTGCGACAGATGATGAGTTTTATCCGCTTTGCTTGATTGCATGTTTTATATGCTGGAGTGCCAACAGGTTCCAGTAAAATGAAAAACAGGAGAGGTAGATGGGAATAATTGATATTATTGTCTTCGTTGCATTTGTTGCAACGGTGTTGACTGTCGGCTTGTGGAAGTCGAAAGGCGAAGAGACGCATAGCGAGCACGGCGCTTCGGATTACTTCCTTGCTGGGCGTGGGCTGAAGTGGTGGCTGATTGGTTTCTCGCTGATTGCGGCCAATATTTCCGCCGAGCAGTTTGTAGGCATGTCGGGGCAGGGGGCCGGTCTTTACGGTTTATCGGTATCCAGCTGGGAATGGATTGCAGCGATCACACTGGTCGTGGTGGCTTTTGCGTTGCTGCCTTACTTCCTGCGTTCAGGCATCACGACGATTCCCGAGTTTCTTGAAATCCGCTACAACCACTGGGCGCGATTACTCATGACTCTGTCCATGATGCTCATCCTCATTGGGGTCAGCCTGATCGGCGTCATCTATGCCGGCGCGCTTACGCTGAAGGAACTGATGGTTTTCTATGATGTTAACCTGTCGTTGGCCGGGTGCTGCTGGGCATTGGGTGCCATGGCTGCTCTTTATGTGGCTGTCGGCGGTTTGAAGGCCTGTGCCTGGGCCGACCTGATCCAAGGTACGGCGCTGATTGTTGGCGGTGGGGTGATTACCTATTTTGCGGTAACGGCACTGAGCGGTGCAGATGTAGCTGAATTGGCCGCTGCAACGGGTGCTCCCGCAGCAGTGGATCAAGGTGCTGGCGTTTTGGAGAAGTTCAATTCACTGAACGATACGGCCATGCATATGGGGAGCAATCCCACCATGCCGTGGCCCATCCTGATTCTTGGGATCTGGATTCCGAACTTTTACTACTGGGGTCTCAACCAGTACATCACCCAGCGTATTCTGGGTTCCGCTTCGCTGGCGGAGGGCCAGAAGGGTTTGGTTCTGGCGGCGTTCCTGAAACTGGTCGTTCCGTTTGTGATCGTGATTCCGGGCATCATCGCCTTCAACCTGTTCCACAGCGAAATGCAGGCCAGTGCCGGCGATACGCTTGCGGTGTACGAACAGGCGGTTGCCAATCCTGAATCCAGCCAGGTCTTTGAACTGGATGCCAAATGGGTGACTGCGAATCCTGAAAAGGCCGCTGAAATCACGGCGTACAACGAAACCGTAATGGCCCGTGTTGGTGCCGCTTCCGTCGAGGAAGTTGCTATCAACCCCTACAAGTACGACTCCGCTTTGGGATTGTTGATTACCCGATTGATTCCGCAGAACGTAGGTATTCTCGGTTTTGTAATCGCGGCGTTGCTGGGGGCCATTGTTTCCTCGCTGGCGGCGGTGCTGAATGCGGCTTCCACATTGCTCACGATGGATGTGTATCAACGCTACCTCGATCGCAGTGCGTCGCAGTTCAAGCTGGTGACCATGGGACGTGTTTTCATTGGAGTATTCGTGGTGCTGGGTTGCCTTGTTGCACCGCTTTTGGCGAAGAACGCAAGTATCTTTGAGTTTATCCAGAAGTTCCAGGGTTATGTATCCACCGGCATTCTGGCGGTGTTTATCTATGGTCTGATCAATCGCACGTCGGCCCGTTGGATTGGTGTCGTCGGCCTGATTGCCAACCCGGTCTTCTACCACATTATGGTGAAAGAGATGTTGTTCCCGGAAACACACTTCCTCTACAGCATGTCCTATTCGTTGATCGCCGTGCTCGTGCTTATGACGGTTCTCGGTGCCATCTTCCGCTCCGAAAGGGTTGAATTTGCCCACAACACGACGATGGACCTTACGACATCCAAGGGCGCTCTTACATGGGGTCTCGTTGCCTGCGTTGCAACGGTCGCGCTCTATGTGATCTTCTGGTAAACGCTCCCTTGACTGCGTTGAAAAAGGCGTCCCGTGCGGGGCGCCTTTTTTGATCAACCGGCATGATCACACTCCAGCGGATGGTCTGCGCCGGCCGGGTTATCCCGTTCATTGTTCGGGTTTGAGACACGGCAGCCGGGAGCGGTTGCGATACGTACCGCCGGCGTCTTGCCGGAAAAGATTAAGATAAAACGGTACCCGGTATGATTTGAGTCCATTCCAGCCTTTTAACCGGAGGGGGTTTTGACTACCTTCACGTTCCATGAACTGGATGGAATCTCTTGAAAAGCGTTTCGGGTCGTGGGCCATTCCCAATCTGGCCGTTTATTTAGTGGTCATGCAGGCGATCGGCGCGGTGCTGTTGATGGGCAATTATGTTTCGATTGACGACATGGTGCTGCACGGCAGCTCCGTATTGCATCGGGGACAATGGTGGCGGTTGGTTACCTTTATGATGATTCCGAAGACCCTCAGCCCCTTGTGGCTTGTTTTCGCGTTTTACATCTTTTATCTCATGGGAACCGCATTGGAACAGCAGTGGGGGACGTTCCGGTTTAACCTGTTCATTCTCTTCGGCTATCTGTTTACCGTGGCCATGGCCTTTATCAACCCCGGCACGGTACTCAGCAATTTTTATTTTCTGGGTTGCGTGCTTCTGGCTTTTGCCACGCTCTTCCCCAACTTTGAGTTCCTGATCTTTTTTATCCTTCCCATGAAGGTGAAATGGTTGGGCTGGCTGACGTTTGCCTTCTTTTTCTTAACGTTGTTCCAGTCGACCCAGGGCCCCGGCGGGATTCTGGTGGTCGGAAACAAGCTGGGCGTCGTTGCCGCCTTCCTGAACTATGCCCTCTTTTTCGGCAAGGATGCCGTCCATAATTTAAATGCGGCCCGTCGAAGGAAGGCCTATCAGGCCAAGGCGACGGCTCTGGAAGGCCAACCGCGGCATGAATGCGCAGAATGCGGAGCCACGGATATCAGCGCTCCATCCCTGCACTTCCGCTATTGCTCCACCTGCGGAAAGTGTTTTTGCGAGAAGCATATTGATCAACACCTGCACGAATAAGGAGGCGTCATGTCAATCAACCAAGCGGTACTGTTTACCAAGCCGGTTCATCATATAGACATGGATCTCTCGCCCGAGCAACTTGACCAACAAACCCGGGAATTCTTCGGGAATCACGGCTTTTCGATTGTTTACAGCAAAAAAGCCGACGGGGCCGAATTGGCCCAGCGCGAAATCATTCGACAGCACTACCTGATGTACAGCATGGCCTCGTACGGAGAGATCGGCATCACCGAGGAGGGGAAATCCCGGTTTGCGGAAATCTTCGGCAAAAACTGGGACGCCGAATTGTCCGCCGGGCGCATCATGGGAAATCCGCAGTTGCTCGAAGCCAAGAAGATCGATGCCCATCAGTTGTTCGATTTTTGGAATGCGGCCGATGTTAAAAAAGTGCAGGCCGGTTTGCTGATGGGGTGGCTCGAAAATCTGGACTGCTATTGCATCAACGCCTTCTATCCGGCCATGGAGGCCAATTTTTACCATCCGGACACCCGCATGGACTACTATGTCGTCGAGTTTGACCCAGAACAGGTTTCATGGCTTCAGTTCCGCAAAAACGTTCTGGGCGCCACCAATGCTGCAAAGGCTGATCCGGCGAGTTTCCGGGGACAGCTGTATGCCGAATACAAAGTCGAATTCCCCGGGCGCGATAATTTTGTGCATGGCAGCGCCGGCCCGTTTGAAGGGATGATCGAGCGCTCTATTCATGAGCCGGACTTTGATCTGGCCACCAACCCGATTGGACGCTATCTCGAAAACCTAGGAATCACGCTTGACCGAATCAAGGCATGGAAGGCGCGGCAATCGCTCGCCGATCTCGGTGCCCTGTTCGACGCCACCGAAGAAAAGGACACCGACGAAGTCTTCCCGATCCTCGCCTCCGTCGCGTGGTAGCTATGACCTCACACAAAGACGCAAAGCCGCAAGGGATGGAAAAATGGGTGTAGGGCGGGGGCCATGACCCCGCCTTTTTCCGATTCTGGATGCTGGCGCAGTTTAACCACGAAAAGCATAAAATATGCATAAGAAGGTTATGCCGACATTGAGTTGAATAGATAATCCTAATCATAGAAGCGGCGTTCTCGCCGCTTTCCAAAAACAATCCAGGGAATCCTGTTTATCCTGTCAAATACGCCCTTCATCTCCGTGGCTTAGCGCCTTTGCGCGAGGATTGCTATTCCGGCCGGATCATTTCGAAACGGTCACGGGTGCGGCAGTACCAGTGCGGCGAAGCCATCCTTCCGATGGTCATCATGCGGTCCGTCACGATACGTTTGGTTTCGGGGTCGTAGAGTTCGTCGCGCACGTGCACGCGCTGGATCAAGCCGATTACCATCCGGTTATGGCCGATTTCCAGTGTGTCCCACAACGTGCACTCAAGGCTGGCCGGCGCATCGGCGATCCGCGGTGGTCGTATCGTGGAAGAAGAGGTGGGTTTCAGGCCGGCGGCTTCCAGTTCATTTTGACCATAGGGCAATGAGGCTGCGCATTGGTTCATCGCTTCCGCAATCCCTTCGTCCACCAGATTCACGACAAACTCGTTCGTGTTGATAATGTTCAGTGCCGTGTCCTTTGGCGTTTGTTCGTCGCGGTTGCCGGGGGCAAAGACGCAGATCGGCGGCCGGGCACCCATCAGGTTGAAAAAGCTGAAGGGGGCTGCATTGATCCTTCCTTCGGGATTAATGGTTGTGACCAGTGCGATGGGGCGGGGTGTCACCAGGCTCGCTAGTATCGGATAGGCCCGTCCGGTTAATTCCGGCGTGTCGAAGTCTAGTTCCATAATCTATATCCTGAATGGGGGTTACGTATGATGTACCTGAGACATATCGCAGTACACCGCTTGGCGCAAGGTCAACACGGCTCGATGGTAAAAGTCATCAAGGTTGCAGCTCGAAAATATGACCATATTTACGAAAAGGTGCAAAATCCATAAAAGAAGGGGACTGCCGACTTCAAGCTGAAGACAATATAAACACAAAGAGTCACTTGCCGCGTTGCTTCAAGTGACAGGCGTAATCGGCAAAACGGTGATTGATACGACCCTGATCCAATCGGCCGCGCTCACTATGTTCAAAATTTCCTGAACAAACTGATTGGTTTCCGGCGGGGGTTGTGTTCTCATATTTCCGTGCGCCTTAGGCCATCCGAGGCGTGCACCACATCTATGGATTATGTGCATTCAGAAGCACGAAAAACAAAAGAAGGTTTTGTCAGCAAAAGGCAATCGACCGAGGGCGGTAGCCTGTCTGGAAGAGAAAGGCTATAATTCTTAGCCAGTAAGCCAGTAAGCCAGTAAGCCAGAGGACCAGATGCCAGAAGTCCTCTATAATTTTCCATTCTCTCCGCTGCTCCTAACCGCAGGCCGGCATTTCTGAACGTTAAATATTTTGAGCTAATTGCTTAGAGCTGTCAGCTAAAAGCCTAATACCGTATAACATCACTTCATAGGATCACCCCCTTTCCTAAGGAGAATGACAATGAAAAAACGACTGATCATATTGAGCCTGATGACAGTAAACAGTATCGTGTTCGGGGATATCATGGTCTCAAATCTGGGAGGCGACGGAAGCCCCTGGAACATTACCGAATCCGATTGGGTTGGCGGATCGTTCACGACGGGGGCGTCGGACTACAACCTAAACAGCATTTCCTTTGAGCTGTACCTGTCCGACCACATGACTTTTGAACCCACCCCTGCGGAATCCGTCCCGGTGGTCAGCCTGTATACTGGTAGCGGCGGCCCAGGGACGCTGGTTGGCGATCTGGAATGGGCCTCCTATGCGGGAGGCATTGCTGTATTCACCAACAGCATCGCGTTGACGGCCAGCACGGAATACTGGTTGGTGAAAAAGCTGGAAGGGAGTGGCGCATATACCAGCGTCGACTACTTCGTCAGCGAAATAGAGCCCCAGCCCCGATTTGAAGATGCGGGGTGGTCCATCAATGATTCCGGCTTGATTTCGGATAACAGCGGGGCATCCTGGCAGAACAATGAATACCGGCTGACGGCCTTTGTAGTCGACGCCACGGTCATTCCAGAACCGGCCAGTCTGCTCCTGCTGTTGGGCAGCGCGTCCGGCATCGTTTTCTGGCGTAGAATACATCGCCGTTGACTGTTAATATCGGACAGATCCCTATCCGTTCCACAGCAGTGAAATCATGATCAAAGCGTCCGATCTCCGATTTTCGACTATCTAAAATGTTGAATATTCAGACCTGCCCCCCATTCCCCAAAATATCACTTCATAGGAACGGCCCCTTATCGAATGGATAAAAAACTTTTTATAGTAGGCGCACAGCGCTCCGGAACGTCGTATTTGGCTCGGGCGCTGAGTTTGGCCGATGACGTTGCTTTTTTCGAGGAGAGCGGGGCGTTATATCCTTTTGGAAGCCGGGCTTTTTCAGCCTTCTTCAATGAAGTATTGCGACAGGAACCGGTGTTCCGCTACAGCATCTGGGAAAATCGTTTTTTTGGTTTTACGGATCGGCTGCGTGGGCTGGATCGGCTGGATGACCTCGTGCGGCGCATGCTGTTGCATACCAAGCTGGAGCCATACGACCTTTCGCCATCGATAGAACTAATACGGGTTCAGCAGTGTCGATTGGATGATAAGGATTTGGCACTTAAACACGAACTGGTCGAAAAATACCGGAACCTCATTCATGACCATACCGCAGGCGTTCCGCCTGCTCAGGCCCCTCTCACCGCGTTGTTCGCCGATTTTGTCCGGCTCTGTGGAAAGAAGCATCTGCTGGAAAAGACGCCGGATCACATCGGGTATGTACCAGTTATTCGGGCAATCTTTCCCGATGCAAAGATCATCTTGATCCGGCGCGATAAAAAGGATGCTATCGCATCGTACATGAAACATTTTGACGCCCGCACCCCGCTGCGTAATCGATTTTTGACGAACCGCCTGCTGCTGAAAAAACAATGCCGAATCTGCAATTATTACGAACAGATCGAAAAATGGTCGTCTGATCAGCCCTGGTG
>JBNKSB010000196.1:0-5266 GCA_050297095.1 Pontiella sp.
AAGGCCGGGGAGCAGGTCGTCCTGTCCGCACCCGGGCGCGTGGTGGACGCGATCCGCTTTCAAGGACAGGAAAACGGCTCCTCACTCGGTCGCTATCCCGATGGAGCAACCGACTGGATCACTACCACGCCGACACCGGAAAGCTCAAACCAGCCGGCGGCGTCCACCCTGCGGATCAGCGAACTGATGTACCACCCGCTATCGCCGGCCGGGGATGAAATGGAATATGTTCAGATCGAAAACACTGGCACGGCAACCGCACCGCTGGAGAATGCGACCGGCCCCTACCGCATTGACGGCGGGATTTCCTACACGTTCCCCGCAGGCCTATCGCTTGCGGCGGGCAATAAACTCTGGTTGGTCTCGTTCGACCCGGCCATCGACACCGAACGGCTTGCGCAGTTCCGCACCACCTATGGACTAAGCGTTTCGGATCCGGTTTATGGCCCGTATAAAGGCGAACTCTCCAACCGCGGCGAACGCGTCGCGCTGGAACGGCCGCAGGACTCCGACGATCCGCTCAAACCGCTCGATATATCATGGGTGGTGGTGGACGAACTCTTCTATTCCGACCAAGCGTCCTGGCCCACGAGCGCCGACGGCGGCGGACATCCGCTCATCCGCACCGGCCTCTCCAGCTGGGATGTCCCGTTTTCACCCAGCATCGCGGTTTCCGAAACAACCATCCACAAACTGGCGTTTATCGGACAAGCCCCGATCGAGTCCTCCTTCCGGATTTGGAACTCCGCACTCTCGAACCTGAACTATTCCATCACAACCGACGTCCCGTGGCTTTCCGCATCGCCGTCTAGCGGATCGAGTACGGGCGAACAGGACAGCGTAACCCTGACCTATGACGCAACCGGACTGGCGGCGGGAACCTATACCGGACAAGTGACCATCGCCTCCGCCGGAGCCCTTTCTCCGCAAACCATCAAGGTCGTCTTGGAGCTCTATGAACAGACGCTCGATCATTTTTCATGGGAACCGGTGGGAACGGAGCAATGGGTCGACCAGCCATTCAATGTATCGGTCAGCGCCCGGGATCAACACGATGCCATCGTTTCATCGTTCACGAATTCGGTCTCGGTTTCTGGTCTGGATGCAGGACTGGATCCGGCGGGATTCAACATTGGCTCCGAAATAACGCCATGGGATGTTCCCTTGGCAACTTCCTATCATGACGCCCGCATGCAAGCCATCTATCTTCAGAGCGAACTCGGCAACGCATGCCGCATTGTCTCGCTGGCGCTCAATGTGAGTTCCGTCCCCGGACAGATGCTCGGCAACTGGACCATCCGCATGCGCTATACCCCGCTCAGCAGCTATGGTTCATCCCCGAAATGGGAATCCACATGGACAACGGTGTATCAGCACAACACCACGATTTCCTCCACTGGATGGACGGTTTTCGAATTTGATGTGCCGTTTGATTACAATGGAACAGACAACCTGATGATCGATTTCAGTCACAACAACAGCAGTCATTCGTTTGCCGGAAACTGTTTGGCGACCGATACGGGCGCTTACCGTTCCGCGTATTACAGAACCGACAGCGGATATGGCAATCCGTTGAACTGGACTGGAACTTCAAGTCCAACTCCATGGCGCATCACCAAGGTTCCCAACGTGCGGCTGGGTCGCCCACTCGACAACAGCGTTCCCGTCTCGCCCACCGCAACCGGCAGTTTTGTGGACGGAACCTGGTCGGGCTCGATAACGGGCAACGTCAGCGCGTCAAACGTGGTGCTGCATGCCGATGACGGCAGCCACACGGGGGAAAGCAATCCGTTCGACGTTGCCATGAACCCCGATGCGGATGGCGACGGAATACCCGACGTGTGGGAAGCTGCCTTTTTCGGATCTCCCACCAGTTGCATCGCCACGAACGATACCGACCACGACGGGCAAAACAACTGGCAGGAATATATCACAGGCATGGATCCCACCAATGCCGCATCGCACTTTGCAGCAGCACTTGACGCTCAGCTACCCGAGGGATTTGTCGTCCATTGGGATCCGGTCGAAGGACGCACCTACGACCTGTTTTGGTCACCGGACCTGATGATGCCCTTCCAGATTGTGGAGGCTGCCATTCCCTATCCGGTCAATAGTTATACCGACACCGTGCATTCCGCCTCCGCTGCCGGTTACTACATCGTCAAAGTGCACATGCCCTCCGCCACTGATTTCGACGGGGATGGACTGCCTGATATCTGGGAGTCCGAGTTCTTCAAGCATCCGATCTCCGCCATCGGCGGATACGATGCCGACGGCGACGGCCAGAGCAATATCGAAGAGTATATTGCCGGAACCGATCCGACCAATCCTGCATCGCGATTCGAATTCAATGCCATTAGCGCGTCTTCGCTTCAATGGACAGAAAAAGCCGGCCGTACCTACTCCGTCTTCTGGACCGATGATCTCGCGAAACCCTTCAAACGCATCGCAACCGGTTTGACCACCGGCAGCTATACCGACAGCGTGCCCCGCAGCGGAACCGCGAACTATTACCGGATCGTAGTTGAGATGGAATAAATTTTTCAGTGACCGAAGTGAATAGCAGATTCCAGCCCCTTTAAACCTTCGTCACGCCCTTGCAATCGGGATAGGCGGAACAGCCCCAGAATGAGTTGCCGGCGTTCTGACCGGAGCGGGCCGTGCGGAGCACCATTGGTTTGTTGCATTTCGGGCAGGCTGGAATCGGATCGTCCGATTTCTTCGTCCCGCGTTCCTTCAAACGTTTGGCGGCAAGCCGCTCGCTGTAGCCGCCCTCGGAAACAAACTGCTCCTCCAGCGCCGCGATCTGCTGATCAAGCAGGAAGTTGGTCTGGTGGATCAGGCAGATCAAAGCGTTGGCGCGAACCGCCGGATTTTCGTGCTCCAACCATTCGGCATAGAGTGCATAGCGCTCCTGATCCGTCAAATCAGTAAGATCCGACTGATCAGACCGATCTTTCTTGAACTTCCTCGGCACATTCCGCACGGCCATTGTTTCCGGAGCATCCGGCTCCCACATTTCCAGCCGCCGATGCCGCAAAAAATCCTCGTAGTCGAGTAGGAGTTCTTCGAGGCTGGCTCGCGCAACATTCACCAGCCGTAGTTCCGTCTGGCTGGAGGTGGCACTTGCCCGACTTCCCTCTGCAATGTTCTGCCGCCCGCTCCGTGCGGCCTGCACCATTTGGTCGACCGTGCGCGATCGGGAATCGACAAACTTTTCACAGAACCAAACGGTGGCATCATAAATGATCGTTGCCGTCTGAAACGTCGCCAGCTTCCGGTATCCCCCGCTCTTCCGTATTTTTCCCATGCTTTCCTCCAATGATCCGTCCGATTGTCAGATCCGACTGATTACCAGAGAAAGATATTCTTTAAAAGAACAATCTATGAAACCGCGATGTTCACCAAGCGGCCGGGGACGACGATGACTTTGCGGATGGTTTTGCCTTCGAGCCAATGCTGGACTTTTTCGGCGGCGAGGGCGAAAAACATGATTTCAAGCCTGCTAGAATGGCTCGGCGAACCATTTAAGCGCTTGCTCAAAATGGGGCTCATGAAGCGAGTGTCCGCCGGGATGAACTGCGCTGCGCTGCTTGCGGATACCGTTTGATTTGAGACTGCTCAACACATTTTCGGACTGCTTGATGGTCGCAATGTTGTCCGCTTTGCCCATGCTCAAGAAGACACGGACTTTGCGGAACCGACTGGTAGACGATCTTTTTTCCTGCCGGCACCTTTCGGAGTAGTCTTCGTTGCAACCAGCCATAAAGACGCCCGTCACGTTGTATTTTTGTTTCATGAGCCAACACGCTTGATTCCAGCATCCTTTGGCACCGCCAGAGAATCCCCCGGTCACAAAAACACTTGATTCGATACCCGGCCATTCCTCGGTCAAAAGGCGAAAGGCTTCTTCCATGGCATAGTCACCATCGGGATCTCCGATGTTGCTATCGATGGCGATGCATACCCAGCCAAGCTTCGTACAGATATTGCCATACATGCCGAATTTGCCGATGTTTCCTCTGGCTTTTTCTTCCTCGTTATTCACGGCGGTAACAACGACGAATATCTTTTGGGGTTTAGCTGGATCAAAATCATCAGGAACGGAAACCGCCAGTTTGAGCGTATCCTGCCTATTCCCCCTGATTCTAGAGAGTGCCTTAATCGTGTCCGGCGAAAACGGTTTTTCAACCAGATTCATTTTCCCGCCTTTTTCCAACGGTTTGCCAGCGAGTGTCAGGCCGGGAGGTGATTGGTTGGTCGTTTCTTCCCCATTCTTGATGAACTCCTGGTCTGTTTCACTCAACGACTGGATCTTCACCGACATTTCAACCCCGTTTCGCCTGAGAATCACAGACTCTCCCTCCACGCGAATCAGATCCGCTTCGATAGTTCGACCTTTCAGATCCGTCCAAGTCCTGCCCTGCACCGAAAACGACATAACCAAGAGAACAAACATCCCAATTTTAAGTTTCATAGCATCCTCGCAGATAAAAATGACTTACGACACGGCGATATTCACAAGCCGTCCCGGAACGACGATGACTTTGCGGATGGTTTTTCCTTCGAGCCAGGGCTGGACTTTTTCGGCGGCGAGGGCGATGGCTTCGATCTCTTCCTTGGTGGCGGAGGTGGAAACCTTGATCTGGTCGCGGACTTTGCCGTTGACCTGGACGGCCATGCCGATTTCGTCGCGCTTGAGGGCTTCTTCGTTCACCACCGGCCAGTCGGCGTTCATGATGCCGGCGGCGTGGCCGAGTTCGATCCACAGCTCTTCGGCGATGTGCGGCGCGAAGGGCGAGATGAGCAGGATGACGTTTTCAATGGCGTCGCGGAAGACGACCTTGGCGGAGTCGGAACTGTCGTCGGCAATCTTGAGATGGTCGATAGCGTTCATCAATTCCATGATCGCGGCGATGGCGGTATTGAAGGTGAAGGCCCCATCGAGTCCGCGGGTAATCTGCTGGATCGTTTCATTGGTCTTGCGGTACAGATCGCGTTCGGCGTCGGCCATGTCGGCGATAACCGGCTTTTGGCCTTCGACCGACTTGAGCAGGTCAAGGTTGTCGGCGACACGGCGCCAGATGCGCTTGAGGAAGCGGGATGCGCCTTCGACGCCGGAGTCCTGCCACTCGGCTTCCTTTTCGGGCGGGCCGATAAGGAGCGTGTAGAGGCGGACGGTATCGGCACCGTATTTCTTCAGCAGCTCTTCGGGGCTAACCACATTGCCCTTGGATTTCGACATCTTGTAGAGGTTTCCGTCGGG
>JBNKSB010000197.1:0-5874 GCA_050297095.1 Pontiella sp.
CTGGAATAATACATAAGCAGGGTAGTAGCCCATACAACCCAGTAATTGAACGCCTCCGGCACCCACCGGGGGCTTTTTTGTGTCCAAACCCAAAGGAGAACAACCATGATCAAGCTTAACGCCAGTTACTCAAAGAAAGTCCCCGCACAGCAGAAGTACTCCAGTGAAAGCTATCTCGCCTGCATCGAGGTGGAACTGCCTACGGGAACGGGCATTCCGGGATGTTTCTGCAACGGCAGGAAGATCGGAAAGAGAAAACTTATAATCCCAAAAGTCGGCAACGAAGGGAGATTGCGGGGGATAGTTGCGCAAGAGCGTTGCTACAACCGCCGCCTCATCTTCATCTCGATGCGCAGTCAGAGTAATGCAGGTGGCAAGTGTCCACCATGGCTTTCCAATGGTCGGGCCTCAAGGCGAGGCTGCTGTGGTCAGGCTCACAAATACGCTTTGTCTAGGCAAAGATCATCATGGCGGCAACGTAGAGCAGGATCATTGCAGTGGCAACAGCAACGGATGATTTTGTCTGCCTGGTGCGAAGCAGGGCGCCGGCGAGCAGGGTGAGAAGAAGAATGACTCCGACGCTGGCCCAATGCTTTGGCGATGCGTGGCGTAGCATACTGCCGCTACGCATCGCGATATCGGCGCAGAAGATGATCAACAGGTTGAACATGTTGCTGCCGAGCACGTTCCCGACCGACATATCAAGAAAGCCCATTCGGACGCTGGAAAAAGAAATGACGAGTTCGGGTAGGCTGGTGGATATGGCGAGGAAAAGCGTGCCGATGAGGCTGGCCTCCAGCCCAAACCCGCCTTGTTCCGGCGGCAGGGCCATGCGACCGCCGAGCAGTGAAAGCAGTATGCCGCCCCCGATGATACAGGCGCAGAGCAGACCCAATACGCTGTAGAAACGAGCGGCGGGAAGCTGGGCCAGTCTGCTTTCGGACGGAAGCTGCTCCTGCGCCTCGATTCCCCGCTGTCCATGCTCCCGGCGGATCATGATTCCGTAGGCAATCGGCAGGGCCAGTACCGGCCAACTGCACCCGAGCAACGGTACGCTCATGGCGGTCACATGGGTGGTCAGGAAAGCTATGGAAAAGAGCGCGAGCATGATCAACCCATAGACCGTCGATGCGGTATGCGTACTTTCCATTGTTTGCGGTTTGAATTTTCGAGGGTATATCAGGGCCATCAGGGCAAGAATCAATAGATTGAAGATATTCGAGCCCAGCATGTTGCCGGTGGCCAGGTCTGCGCCTGTCGCTAGATTGTCCATGTTCTTGATGACAGACGTCAGCGAAACCACCAGTTCCGGCAGGCTGGTCACCGCTGCGAGAAAGACCAACCCGATCAGTCCGCTGCCGAGCCCGGTACGATCGCCAAGGGCGTCGCCGTAGAGACTGAGACGGATGCCGGAGAGCACGACAATCAGGGCCACCACGATGAAGGCGATCACCAATCCGGTTTGCGTGCCGATCAACTGTTCAAATAATTGCATAGGTCGTTTTTTACAACAGTTCCAAACCGCAGAACAATATTATTGCGAGTCGACCGCTGTTTAAGCGGTTCTCGTTAAAATGAAGTTGCGGATCGGAACGGGCTCTGGAAACGTGAGTGCATGAAATATTTTCTATTCGATATCGGGCATGTGCTGGTGGATTTCGATACCCGGGATTTTTTGCGGGAAGTGGCCAAGTGCACCGGCGAGGCGGAGGAGCCGTTGACGGCGCGCGATCTGGAAAAGATCGACGAGGTGGAAAAGGGTTTGATCAGCGATGCGGAGTATGTCGGCTATCTGAATGCGGCGAAGGGGCTTTGCTGGACGGTGGATGACCTGACGGAGGTGTGGGCGAGGATGTTTTCGATCAATGAAGTTGGGCGCAAACTGTTTGTGGGTGCCATGCAGGCGAGAGTTCCTGTCTACACGCTCAGCAATATCGCCAAGCACCATGTCGATGCCATTGAGGCGAATTGGAACGGTTTTTTCAATGGTGCCAATGGAATGTTCCTGTCCTATCAGATCGGAGCCCGAAAGCCGGATGCGGCGATTTATCGCCATACGGTGGAGCAGTTGGGGGTTGCCGGCGAACAATGCTTCTTTATCGATGACCGGCCGGAAAATATCGAGGCTGCCCGCGCCGCCGGCATCCATGCCCGCCAGTTCATCCCTGAAAACCATGCGGTGGTTCGGAAGGCGGCAACGGAGTTTTTCGGGTTGCAGGATTAAACGCGAAGACACGAAGCTTGATGTGCTTCGTGCCTTCGTGTTTCAGGACTCTGGCTAGTCGGCGAGCACCGCGTTCAGGCGGGTGGCGAAGCCGGCGGGATCGTCGAGCTTGGCGCCGGAGGCAATGACCGCTTGGTCGTGCAGCAGCTTGGCGAGCGTTTCGACCTTCGGGTCCTTGGCATCGGCGTCGTAGAGCGCTTGGAGCTTCTTGACGACCGGGTGCTCGGGATTGAGTTCGAGGACGCTTTCGCGCTTCGGAACTTCCTGGCCCATACGGCGCATCATTTCCTCGATGTGCGGGCTCATGGAATATTCATCGCCAACGAGGCAGGCGGCGCTGTCTTTGAGGCGGGTGGTCAGCTTGACTTCCTTGACGCCATTGAGCAGTTCCTTGGCGTAGCCGATCAATCCCTCGAACTGCTTTTCTTCGTCCTTGAGCTTGTCCTTGTCCTCGTCGAGTTCACCCTTGTTGACGGCCTTGAGCTTCTTGCCCTTGTATTCCATCAGTTGCGGAATAACGAAGTCGTCGATCGGATCGATCATGAGCAGGACTTCCTTGCCGTCGGCCTTGAAGGCTTCGAGGTAGGGGGCGTTCTCGATGGCCGCGCGGTTTTCGCCGGCGAGGTAGTAGATCTCCTCCTGGTCCTCGGCCATGTTTTCGATGTAGTCGGCGAAGCAGGTCTTTTCTCCGGCGGGCTTGGACGTCGATTCGAACAGCAGCAGGTCGGCGATCTTTTCCTTGTTTTCCCAGTCACTCTGCAGGCCTTCCTTGAGGATGGAGCTGAACTGTTCGTGGAACTTGAGGAACTTGTCGTAGTCCTTCTTTTTCATCGCGGCGAGCGTCTTGAGGATGCGGCCGACGAGGTTCTTGCGGATCTTTTCGAGCAGGGGATTGTCCTGCAGGATTTCGCGCGAAACGTTTAGCGGCAGGTCGGAGGAGTCGACCACACCCTTGACGAAGCGCAGGTAGCCCGGCAGCAGGTTGTCGAACTCGTTGGAGATGAAGACGCGCTGGACGTATAGGTTGAGATGCGCCTTCGGATCGTTGTTCATCATCATGTCGAAGGGCTTGGCTTCGGGGATGAAGAGCAGGGCCTTGAACTCGATCGCACCTTCGGCGTTGTAGTGAATGGTTTCGGCGGGGTTGTTCATGTCGTGCGAGATGTGCTTATAGAACTCGCCGTATTCCTCGTCTGTGATTTCGTTCTTGGGCCGCAACCAGATCGCCTTCTGGGTATTGATCTGCTCTTCCTTCTCTTCTTCGATTTCCGTTTCTTCGTTCTTCTCCTTTTTGAGTAGAACAACCGGATGTTCGAGGAAGTCGGAGAACTTCTTTACCGTGGAGCGTATGGTCCACTCTTCGAGGTATTCCGCCGCATCTTCTTTGAGGTGGAGGGTGATGTCGGTTCCGCGACTTTCCTTGTCGGCGTCGGAGAGGGTAAAGCTTCCGGTTCCTTTGGATTCCCATTTAACGGCATCTTCGCCATGGGCTTTGGTAACCACGGTAACATCGTCGGCCACCATGAAGGAGGCGTAGAAGCCAACGCCGAACTGACCGATCAGCTCCGGATTGTTCGCGAGATCGGCTTCCTTGGCCTTGGCTAGAAAGGCTTTGGTGCCGGAATGGGCGATGGTTCCGAGGTTTTCGATGACCTGCTCCTTCGACATGCCGATGCCGTTATCCGAAATGGTCAGTGTTTTGGCGTCCGCGTCAGCCTTGATGGTAATCTTCCAGTCGGAGTGGCCTTCCAGGATCTCCTCATTGTTAAGACCTTCGAAGCGCACCTTGTCGATGGCGTCGCAGGCATTGGAAATCAGTTCGCGCAGGAACACCTCGCGGTGGGAATAAAGTGAATGGGTGATCAGATGTAGCAGTTGCTCCAACTCGGTTTTAAACTTCATCGTCTTTTTAGCCATATCAATAATCTCCTGTGTTAATGCCCAAAATTGGGATTGTTTACGAAAAACGGTCGTTTTTAATACGAAAGGACAGGGGTGCTTTCAAGTCCCAGTTTTAAAGAATCAGCATACAGTCGCCGTAGCTGAAGAAGCGATATTTTTCCCGGACAGCGGTTTCATAGGCTTCGAGCATGAGCTCGCGGCCGGCGAAGGCGGACATCATCATCAATAGCGTCGATTTGGGCAGGTGGAAGTTGGTGAGGATGGCGTCGACGTTCTTAAAATCGTAGGGCGGATAGATGAAGATGTTGGTGGAGCCTTCGGCCTGCTGGATGGGAACCACGGATTCGAGGGTGCGGACGGAGGTGGAACCGACGGCGACGACACGGCCTCCGGCTTGTCGGGAAGCATTGACCGTATCGGCGGCTTCCGCGGAGACGGCATAGCGTTCGTGGTGCATTTCATGGTCGGTGATGATTTCCGCCGAAACGGGGCGGAAGGTGCCGAGTCCGACGTGCAGGGTTAGTTCGGCCTTCTTGATTCCTTTGCTTGCCAGTTGTTCCAGCAGTTCCGGCGTGAAATGCAATCCGGCGGTGGGCGCGGCGGCTGCTCCGGGTTCGGAGGCGTAGACGGTTTGGTAGCGGATTTTATCGGCTTGGACCTGCTCGCGGGTCTGCTCCTTGCGGGCGATGTAGGGGGGCAGGGGGGGCACGCCTTCCTCGTCGAGGATTTCCATCAACGGACGTTCGGATTCGATCTTCAAAACCGCTTCGCCCTGCTCGCCGTCGTAGAGCATCGTGGCGCGGGCCTTGCCGGAGCAGAGTTCCAGTGCATCGCCGATTTTCGGGCGGCGGGAGGTTTTCATTAAAACCTTCCATTCGCCGGGCGAGGCTTCTTCGAGCAACAATAGCTCAACCTTGCCGCCGGACGCGGCTTTGCGGCCGAAAATGCGGGCGGGAATGACCTTGGTGTTGTTGAGCACGAGCACGTCGGGGGCGTGGAGATAGTCGGTGATGTCGGTGATGGATTTATGCTCGATTTTTCCGCTTTCGCGATGGAGCACCATCATGCGGGCCAGCTCGCGCCGTTTAGGCGGATGCTGGGCGATGAGCTCCGGCGGTAGATCATAGTTGAACAGGTCTGTTTTCATCTGATAGCTTCCAAGGCCGCAACAGAATGCGCGTCTGCGGCTGTAAATGAAGAATGAATGTGCCGTGGAGGATTGGGTTTTATCAAGGAGCAAGTGAATGAAGATATTGGTGGTAGGCAATGGCGGGCGCGAACATACGTTGGCCTGGAAACTAGCAAACGACAGCGCGCAGCCGCAGATTTTTTGCACGCCTGGCAATGCCGGAACGGCAGCCTTGGGAACAAACCTTTCTTTTGGGGCAACCGATCTTGAAGGCATCAAGGCGTGGTGCGCCGAAAACAGGCCCGATCTGGTGGTCATCGGCCCGGAAGCTCCGCTGTGCGCCGGACTGACCGATATCCTCGAAGCCGATGGCATTCGCGTATTCGGTCCCAGCAAGGCGGCCGCTGAGCTGGAGGGCAGCAAGCAATTTGCCAAAGAAGTGATGAAGGCCGGTGGCGTTCCGACTTCGGCCTATGAAACCTTTTCCGATCCCGATACTGCCTGTGCCTACGTCCGCGAACGCGGCGCACCGATCGTGAGCAAGGCCGACGGCCTGGCGGCGGGCAAGGGCGTAACGGTGGCCGAAACGATCGAGCAGGCCGAAGAAGCCATCCGCGAC
>JBNKSB010000198.1:0-3033 GCA_050297095.1 Pontiella sp.
CGGCCGGCGTCGCAGTTCCGGTCCGGCACGCGGTGCCGACCTGCGCTACGACCTCGATGTCGATTTCGAAGAAGCGGCGCTGGGCTCGCACCGTAAACTGACCCTGCCGGTAAGCCAGTCCTGTTCGCGCTGTTCCGGAAGCGGCGCGGAGCCCGGAACCTCGAAGACGACCTGTCCGACCTGCCACGGCCGCGGACAGGTTACCTCCGGCGGCGGCTTTATCCAATTTTCGCAGACCTGCCCCTCGTGTGGTGGTGCCGGGGAAACCATTTCCAGTCCCTGCCGCGAGTGCAATGGAGCGGGGAGTGTCAAGGAGCGCAAGACGATCAAGCTGCGGATTCCCGCCGGCGTCGAATCCGGTTCGCGTCAGCGGTTGCCGGGCAAGGGCGAATCCGGTCTGCGCGGCGGACCGCCGGGCGACCTGTTCATTGTCTTCCATGTGCGCGACCACGATTTCTTCAAACGCAATGATCTCGATATCTACTGCGAGGTGCCGGTTCCGTTCAACGTTGCCATGCTTGGCGGAGAGGTTGCGGTGCCGACCATCCATGGCGATGCCAAAATCAAGATTCCAGCCGGAACCGAGAGCGGAAAGATTTTCCGTCTGCGCGGACAGGGCGTGATCGATGCCGCCCACGGCCACGGAAAGGGCGATCAAAACGTCATGGTGAAGATCGAAGTCCCGGCCCGTTTGTCCGGCAAGGAAAAGAAGGCGATGCAGGAACTCTGCGCCATGCTGCACGACAACCATTTCGAGGAAACCGCCAAGATGAGGAAAATGGCGGCCACGTTCTACGAGCGCAAGCGCAAGCTCGAAGCGGAATGATTTTGTAACCCAAAAATTCACAAAGGACTCAAAATATATCTCCATCCCTCTTTTGTGTTATTTGAGCATTTTGTGGTTAAATCCCTCTTATGCGGATCAATTCACTAGTCGAGACGGAAGCGCTGGATCAGCTGATCGCGACGCTTTCACCGGAGGAGTCGCACCACTTGGCGCGGGTGCTTCGGGTTCGACAGGGGCAGCCGATTACCCTCTTCGACGGGCAGGGCGGCGTAGCCAATGCTATTGTCGAGGAGGTGGCCAAGTCCGAAGTCAAGGTGCGTATTGAAAAGCGCTGGTCCGTTGCCGCTCCGGCGGTGCAAATCGACCTTATCCAAGCGGTTCCGAAGCCCGAACGGTGGGATCTGGTGCTCCAAAAGGCTGTCGAACTGGGCGTGTCTACAATTCGGCCGATCCTGACGCAGCACACCGAATTCAAGCCGAACCCAAAAAAGCAGGAACGCTGGGAAAAGATTGTTATGAATGCGGCGCAGCAGTGCGAGGTGCGCTGGTTGCCCGAACTCAAGCCGCTGGAAAAGCTGGAGGCAACCATTTCTTCCCTCGGCGAATATGATTTGGCGTTGGTTGGCTCGCTCTACGAAGGTGCGAAGCCGTTCCGCGAGATTCCACTTCGCCAGGAATCGGGGAAGGTATTGGTGAAGCGGGTAGCCTTGTTGGTTGGGCCGGAAGGTGATTTTTCGCAGGAAGAGGTTGATAGGCTTGTCCATGCCGGTGCGGTGCCCGTCTCCTTCGGGGACCGTATCCTGCGCACCGAAACCGCCGCAATTTTTGGTTTAAGCGTGCTGGCCTATGAGCTACTTTGAACATTGCAGATTTTAGAATTTTGATTGCCGGTTTTCGGGTCTGCGACGCTTATATTCCGATTTTATCCGTGTTGGTCCTTGGCCAGAAAGAGAGCTTTAAATGAAAGAAACAATCGTTGTTGCCCTGGCAAACCAAAAGGGTGGAGTGGGCAAAACCACCACGGCCGTCAATTTCTCGGCCTGTCTTGCGGAAAAACGCAAGAAAGTGCTCCTTATCGATCTTGATCCCCAGGCCAACGCCACCAGCGGACTGGGACTGGAGAAGGGCTTTGGAGCCAGCGTATTCCCCGCCATGCTGGGCGAGTCCGGCTGTCAGGAGCTAATAAAGGAAACCGGAATCAAGAACCTCGACATCATTCCGTCGGAGTTGGATCTGGCGGGTTCGGAGATCGCGATCGCCCGCTACGACGACTACCTTCATCGCCTGCGCGTAGCCATGGAACCCGTGATCGATAGCGGCGTCTACGACTATATCATTCTTGATTGTCCCCCGTCGCTCGGCATCCTCTTCATGAACGCACTCAATGTGGCGGATGAAGTGATTATTCCGATTCAGTGCGAATATCTGGCCCTCGAAGGGTTGGGTGTGATGGTCGACATCGTCAACCAGATCCGCGACGCCGGTAATCCAAACCTGCACATCAGCGGCATCCTGATGACGATGTACAATCTGACCACCAATCTTTCGCAGCAGGTGGTGCAGGAGGTGCGTACGCACTTTGGCGAGCAGGTATTCGGCACCCTGATCCCCCGCAACGTTCGATTGAGCGAAGCGCCGAGCTATGGCCAGCCGATCACCGTCTATGATTCCAGCTGTGTTGGTTCCGCTGCCTATCGCGAGCTGGCCAAGGAATTCCTTAAACGGCAGAAGCAGCCCGTTACCAAAGATGATGCGCCGGAATCGACACTTTACAACCTCGTGCCCGAAGAGCTGGCCGACGAAGTTTAGAAGATCCGCCTCTTCACTTTTAAGCTGAGTTAGACGCGACGTTCTCGTCGCGTTTTCTTTGTAGTGAGGGGGCAGTCCTACGAAATAATGTTTCCAGAATTGCTCGGTATTATGCGTGCGTTGCATAAAAAAAAAGGCCTGCCGAAGCAGGCCTTTAAAAGTGTGGCGAGGATGACGAGACTCGAACTCGCAACCTCCAGCGTGACAGGCAACCATCAGCACTTTAAGAAGTTTTCAAGGGGATGCACCCTGTTTCTTTATCCACCTTGTATGCAACATAATACAGATGCGGATGGATGTGTCAAGTTCTCGTGCAGCACTTTGAAAAACTATGTGTATTCACGGCCCAAACCCGAACTTTCCCCCGAACTTTTTAGACCATAATTGCGTAGCGAAACGGGCTGGAGGCTATCGAGTATACTTTGATCGGGGAATAG
>JBNKSB010000199.1:0-3185 GCA_050297095.1 Pontiella sp.
GTTCCAGTTGGAATCCGGCGGCATGCGCGACACCCTGCGGCAGGTCGGCCCGGACTGCATCGAGGATATCATCGCCATCCTGGCGCTCTACCGCCCCGGCCCCATGCAGTTCATTCCGACCTTCACCAAGCGCAAGCACGGGCAGGAAAAAGTCGAGTATGACCACCCGTTGCTGGAAAAGATCCTGAAAGAGACCAACGGGATCATCGTCTACCAGGAACAGATCCAGCAGGCCGCCCAGAAGCTCGCCGGCTTCTCGCTCGGCCAGGGGGATATCCTGCGCCGCGCCATGGGCAAGAAAAAGCCGGAGGTGATGGCCGCCCAGCGTCAAAAGTTTGTGGACGGATGCAAGGAAACCAACGGAATCGACGCCAAGCAGGCGGGCAAGATTTTCGACAACATCGAGAAGTTTGCGCAATACGGTTTCAACAAGTCGCACTCCACGGCCTACGGCTTCGTCACCTATCAAACCGCGTGGCTGAAGGCACACTATCCCGCCGAATTCATGGCGGCCCTGCTCTCGGGCGAAATGGGCAACTCCGACAAGTTGACGGGATTCATCGGCGAGGCAAAGGAGATGGACATCGATGTGATGCCGCCGTGTGTCAACGAGTCGATCGCCCGCTTCAATGCGGTTCCCGACGGAAGCGGTATCCGATTCGGCCTGGCTGCCATCAAAGGCGTCGGCGAAGGCGTGGTGGCCGACATCGTGAGTGAGCGCGATGAAAACGGATTGTATGAAGGACTGATGGATTTTTGCTCGCGCGTCCCGAGCGCCAGCAGGAAGGTCCTTGAAAGCCTGATCCGCTGCGGGGCGTTCGACTTTTCCGGTATCCACCGCGCACGGCTGTTCAACGGCATCGACACCGCCATTGGTCGCGCCGAGGAGGCGCGCAAGGACCAAGCCTCCGGCCAGTGTTCCATGTTTGATCTGATGGATTCCGGACCGGAGGAAAGCAGTGGCAGCTCCGACGAAGATCTGCCGGACGTCCAACCGTGGTCGGAGTCCGACATGCTCGCCGCCGAAAAGGAATTGATCGGCTTCTTTATTTCCGGTCATCCGCTGGCGCGGCACGAATGGACGCTCGACTGCTTTGCGCTGACGCGCATGAAGGATATCCAGAGGCTGGCCGCCGGCACCCGGACCCGCGTAGGCGGGATGGTTACGGAAACACGAAAGCTGTTTACAAAGAAGGACCAGAAACCCATGGCGACCTTCCGCATCGAAGGACTCGAAGGGTCGATCAATGCCATTATCTTCCCCACCCCGTATGAGCAATACGGCCATCTGGTGGAGGAGGATGCCACGTTGATGTTCGGCGGCATTATGATGGAGGAGGACAGCGGCGACCTGAAATTCCAAGTGTTGGAAATCTTTCCCTTGGAGCAGGCCCCCTCCCTTTTCTGCGACCGCGTCAGCATTCACCTGCCCGAAATGGGCGTGAACGAGCATGTGATGGAATCCTTGCGCGATATGGCCACGGAGTTCAGCGGCCAAATCCCGTTGCACCTCTGCATTGAATTTGTCGATGGACCGAAGGTCTTCATCAACGCCGACCACGCGTTCAAGGTCCGGCCGTGCCCCGAGCTGGAGCACCGTATCGCGCACGCCATCGGGGAGGGCCTCGTCTACATCGCATCCAAGTCCGACCCGCTGCGCAACCCGCCGCCGGAGCGCAAATGGAAAAATAGAAACCGGCAATAGGATGATTTATTCAAACCGAGGATCAGAAAGCCATTTCACTAGTGTCTGTTGCCTAGTGCCCAATGCCTTCATAACATCATGAAATACAAACCCTCCCATGTTTTCGAATACCTCGCAGTTGCTTCGCTGGGCGGACTGATTCGCATCCTTCCGCTCCGGATTGCGCTGGCCCTCGGATGGCTGGTTGCGGCGGGCACCCATTTCATCGGCCGGGTTCAGGTGGCTCGCACCCACCAGCGCATCCGGCAGGTGCTCGGAGAGGCGGTTTCGGAAAAAGAGGTGCGCCGTATTGCATGGATTGCATGGCGGAATCTCTGCTTCAATGCGATCGACGGCTTCCGCTTCAGCAAACTGACGGTCGATAGAATCCGCAAGATGCCGATGGCCCATGTGGTGGACGACCTTAAGCAGTTTCAGGAAAGCTGTGAACACGGCTTTATTCTGGCCACACCCCACATGGGAAACTGGGAAATCGCGGCCGTTGCCGGCGACCTGTTCGGGTTTCCGATCTTCGCGATCGCCCGCAAGCAGCGGAATCCGCTCATCAACGACTACATCAACAAGATGCGGCAATCGTTCAACCTGGAGTTGGTTTTCAAGGAAACAAAAATGTGGCGCGGCGTCGTGAAACGAATCCAGCAGGGCAAGATCATGGCGGTACTGCCCGATATCAACAACCGGCGCGGAATCGCCGTTGATTTCCTGAACGGCAAAGCAACCATCGCCGCCGGCGCGGCCCATTTTGCCCAAATGGCCCACTGTCCGGTCTGCCCGGTGGTGGTCCGCCGTATCGGCTGGACGAAACACGATGCAACGTTGCTCGACCCGGTGCATCCCGATCCAAACGCCGACCGCGAGGCCGATCAACAGAGAATCATGCAGGACATCATGGCGGCCTTCTCCAGGGAAATCCTGAAGACGCCGGAGCAGTATTTCTGGAACAACAAGCGTTGGGTGCTTAAATAGAAATAGGAAAGGAGCGGGAACATGTTCATCGTACACGTCTTCATTCATGTGAAACCCGAGTTCGTTTCGGACTTCAAGACGGCCACACTCGCAAATGTGCAAAATTCATTGCAGGAACCCGGAATTGCCCGGTTTGATTTTGTGGAACAGCAAGACGACCCCAACCGCTTTGTGCTCGTGGAGGTCTACCGCCAACCGGAAGATGCCGCCAGGCACAAGGAGACAGCACACTATATGGTATGGCGCGATACGGTGGCCCCCATGATGGCGGAACCGCGCTCCAGCATTAAGTTCACGAATATTGCCCCGGACGAAGCCGGATGGAATTCGCTTAACCGCGATTCATAAAAATCTACGACTCCACCTTGCTTGCCCCGGCACGGTTATTGCTATTTCTTTAGATCATGGAGATCAGGAAATATAATTTATTTAGCATTCCGTTCTTTGCGTTCTTTTCGAAACAGGCTTACGGCGATGTTGGAAGGAAATGGCACGGCGCAAACCTTGCCTACCT
>JBNKSB010000200.1:0-5850 GCA_050297095.1 Pontiella sp.
GGTAAGATAGTAACCGGGGAACGGATCGAGATAGGTCTGGGCAAAACGGACGTGGTCGCCCTGAATGGTCCTGGCCATGGCGGGCCATGGGCGTTTTATGGCTAGCAAGCCTGAGACACCATTGCCTTCCAATTCCCGGCCCTCTTCATCCAGCAGTACCGGTTCGATTCCAAAGAACGGAAACGCGGCCGATCCTGGCTTTGTTCCGGTGGCCCCCGGCAGCGGCGTTATCATGATTCCCCCCGTCTCAGTCTGCCACCAGGTATCGACAATATTGCACCGGCCCTCGCCCACCACATTGCAATACCACAACCAGCTTTCCGGGTTGATCGGTTCACCCACGGAACCGAGCACGCGCAGACTGGAGCGGTCGTATTTTTTCACATACTCGTCGCCCAACCGAGCAATGGCACGTATCGCCGTCGGGGCCGTGTAGAACTGGGTGATCTTTAAGCGCTCGACCATGTCCCAATAGCGACCTGCATCGGGATAGGTGGGAACCGATTCGAACATCACCGTTGTCGCGCCGTTGGCCAGTGGCCCGTAGACCACATAGCTGTGTCCGGTGATCCATCCAATATCCGCTACGCAGGCGAAAATATCATCCTCGCGGTAATCGAACACGTAGCGATGGGTCAACATGGCGTAGAGAAGATAGCCCGCGCTGGTATGGGAAATCCCTTTCGGCTTCCCGGTAGACCCCGAAGTATAGAGCAAAAAGAGCGTGTCCTCGCTATCCATGTGTTCAACAGGGCAATACGGCCGCTCGCTGCGCATTGCTTCGCCCAAATCAATATCGCGCGGTTCATAGAACGGGATTTTGTTCCCGGTATGGCGAACCACGAAGACATGCTCCACGGTTGGGCAGGCCATGACGGCTTCGTCCACGGGTCGCTTAAGTGGAATAATTTTTCGTCCCCGCCGCCCTTCATCCGCTGTGATCACGGCTTTGCAACGGGCATCCTGAATGCGGTCGCGCAGAGCCTCGGCACTGAATCCCGCAAAAACAACGCTATGCACGGCACCGATCCGCGCACAGGCCAGCATGGCGAAAGCCGCTTCCGGAATCATCGGCATGTAGATTGCCACACGATCGCCCTTACGGATTCCATTGTGCCGAAGAACATTGGCTAGGCGGCAGACCTCGCGCTGGAGCTCCCGGTAGGTTATGCGGCGCACGTCGCCGGGCTCGTCGCCTTCCCATAAGATTGCAACCTTGTTGCTACGTGTCGCGAGGTGGCGATCAACACAGTTGTGGCAGATATTCAGCTTCCCTCCCAGAAACCACGCATTCATGGCTTGTGACATATCGCAATCGCTGACTTGGGTGAATTCATGAAACCAGTCAAGATGGGTTCTGGCCTGTTCCTCCCAGAAGGCATCCGGATCCAACAGGCTTCGGTCATACATTGCGCGATAGCTCTTCAAAGTCGAGAAGTAGGCCCCATCACTAACCCGTTCCGGGGGATTGAAAACATGTTCACCAGTGCCCTGCTCAGCCATAACATATACCTCCGCGTTAAACCTAAGGATACATTATAACTATTGTCACATTTTATGCAATCTGGATTTCCCGCCCTTTTGTATCGCTCCAAAACGGGAAAATAAAAAGGTACCCACTTAAGCGGGTACCCTCATGAGTCAACTCGACTCCGCAATCCAGACTCAGACGGTCTCGCCACGAAGCGGAATGTTGCGTTTATACATATTGATGTAGCGCTGGATTCGGGAGGCGAGCTCCTTTTGCTTGTTGGTCTTGGCGACTTTCAGAGCTTGCTTTGCCCAATCCGTGGCTTCAGAGAAATGCTGCAGCTCGGCATATGAAGCACTAATGAGCACCAAGGTCAGCGCATCGTTCTGACCCGTGATGTCGAGTAGCTTCTGCGCATATTCCAAGGCATCATGACCACTGCGCTCATCCGGGTTCTCATCGGTGGCAAGAATCAGGATCAACTCGCGCAGCGCTGCGGTATCACGCGGGTTTACATGGAGCCGTTTACGGGCGCGCTCACTCTTGGAGGCGTCCTGCACATCCTGGAAATGGAAATCCATTTCATCTAGAGCGGCATGTTCGAGGTCAATATCAATGGCTTCTTCCTTGAATTTCTTCAGAAGGAACGGTTTGTCGATGGCGTTTGCATACGCCTCTTCAGGGGCAATGACTCCGCGCTTAACCAAACTGAGCAAGTCATCAGCAAAGGTACACATACCCACATTCCTGCCGGTCTGCATAAGTGATGGAATCTGGTGTGTCTTACCCTCGCGAATATTGGCAGCCACTGCCGGCGTTACAACAAGGATTTCGGCTGATGCAATACGGCCGCCGCCGACACGTTTGCAAAGCGTTTGGGCAATGACGCCTTTCAGCGAATCCGCCAACATGGTGCGGATCTGGTTTTGGCGATCTGCCGGAAACTTATCGATCACGCGGTCCACGGTGGTCGCTGCCGTATTGGTATGCAAGGTCCCGAAAACAAGGTGGCCAGTTTCCGCCGTTTCAATGGCGATTTCCATGGTTTCCAAGTCACGCATTTCACCAACAAGAACGATGTCCGGGTCCTCACGCAAGGCGGCGCGCAACGCATTGGCAAAGCTTTTGGTATGCACATGTACCTCGCGTTGGTTGACCAGACACCCTAGCGAGCGATGCTTGAATTCGACGGGATCCTCAATCGTGATCAGATGCTGTCGTCGTGTTCGGTTGATCAAATCCACCATTGCGGCCAGCGTGGTTGATTTTCCGCTTCCGGTCGGCCCCGTAACAATCACGAGCCCCTTGTTCAAGAAACAGAAAGAGCGAATCCCCTCTGGAATGTTGAGTTCCTCAAAGGTTGGAATGCGTGATGGAATCTGGCGCATCACGCAACCGATACCTTCATGGTCCAAAAAAATGTTCACGCGAAACCGAGCGGCTCCCGGCAACTCATAGGCAAAGTCGGTGTCCCAGTTTGCCTCCAACTCCTCTATATTCCGTTCCGGGGCAAACTCATAAATCAGCTCGCGCAACTCCTCATCGGTAAACTTTTCGGTCCCCCGCTGGAAGTTCATCTCGCCATCTATTCGAAAGCAGGGCTGGTGGTTGGTGGATAGGTGAATATCACTTGCACCCTTCTTGAGCATTTCTTCAAGGAGAAGATCGATCTTTTTCATGTAGTACCTCTATGGCGGTATTATTAAGCAACAATGATGCCATATTGCATCGATTGATAAAATCACATCATCCAGCCTGGCCGACCCCTTCCCGGATCACCCGACTCAATGCCTTCCAGTCAAGCGGCTTGGACAGATAGGCCGCGTGTCCAAGCTTGGAAAGCTCCTCCCCATCAACCTTTTCCATGTATCCGCTACACAAAATCGCGCGGATATCCTTGCGAAGAGCAATGGCCTGTGTGATCAATTCATGCCCGTTCATTTTAGGCATGCTGTAATCGGTAACCAGAGCCGTGAATCCATCGGGGTCCAGCTTGAAGGTCTCTAGTGCGTCGTGGCCATTGGTAGCCGTCACGACGGTATACCCATAGGACTCAAGAATCTCGCGCCCCATGGAGAGAATAGCTGGATCGTCATCCACAAACAAAACGCGGCCTTCCCCGTTTTCCGCCGCAACGGAAGACTCGTCTTTGGAAGACTCTTGCGTGCCCGGTTCTGTTAGCAAGGGAAAATAAAGCGTGAAGGTTGTACCTTCTCCCTCTTCGCTTTCAACGGTAATGGCCCCGCGGTGCTTGCGCACAATACCATGCACTATGGACAAACCAAAACCGGTACCCTCACCCGACTTTTTAGTTGTAAAATAGGGATCGAAGATTCGTTCCTGAACTTCGGGCGACATGCCGCACCCCGTGTCACTGACCTTGATACGCGCATATGAACCGGATGGAAGGTCTATTGCCTCTTCGAGTGGGGATTTCTTCTTGTAGACAACTTGTTCAAGGATCACCTTGAGTGTGCCGGGACGCTCCTTCCCAAGGGCATGAACCGCATTGGTGCAGAGATTGACGATCACCTGCTGCAACTGGGTTGTATCCCCGCTCACAGATCCACAGTCCGGATCAATCTCCGTTTCCAGGGAAATGTTGTTCTTCGCAGTCGTCTTCACCAGACTGAGGGAGTCCTCAATTATTGGCTGAAGCCGCAAGGAATGGAACTGCTGTTCCTCCTGCCGGCTGAAGGAGAGGATTTGACTAACCAGCTTAGCTGCCCGGTCGCCGGCCTTGAGGATTTCCTGCAGATACTTATAGACCTTGCTATCCTCCTCAACAGAGTTTAGGCACAACGCCACATAGCCGAGAATAGCGGTCAGGATGTTATTGAAGTCATGGGAAACGCCGCCGGCAAGCTCCCCTACCGCATTCATCTTCTGCTGTTGGCGCAAATGCTTCTCGATCGTCGCCTCATGCGTAATGTCGCGGCAGATGGCAACATAGTTCACGAGCTCGCCCCTGTCATCGCGAATGGGATAGATCACCGCCTCCACTTCGTACAGGTTGCCGTCCTTCTTGCGGTTCGTCAGGCGCCCTTCCCAGGTTTTACCGGCCGAGATCGTTTTCCACAGCCTGGCCATGTAGTCATCGTCGTGTGTCCCGCTGTTGATCAGGTTGGGCTTCTGTCCCACAGCATCTTGGGCACTGTAGCCCGTAGTCGACTCGAATGCAGTGTTTACATAGAGAATGATTCCTTCAACATCGGTAATCATGATCGCTTCGGAAGACTGCTCCACCGCCACAGCCAGACGCCGCATCTCCTGCATCATCTCCATGCGCCGGGTGAGGTCGCGGCTGATTCCGATCATCCCCGAAGATCCAACTGAGGATTCGAGGTAGGGTATCTTTACCGTGCTATGATACACCTTTTTCCCGTCACTCCCGACATTCCAGCCTTCCGTTTCAATCGTTTTGCCGCTGGCCAAAACCTTGAGATCTTCCAGGTGCGAACGCTGCGCGCTTTCTTCCGAGAGAACCTCCGATGCCGTGCATCCACGAATATCGGCGGGATCCGTTCCTACAAAATCTGCATAGGCCCTGTTGCATCCCAGATAGAGGCCACAGTTGTCCTTGACGTAGATGGGATCGGGAATGGAATCAATCAGGCAATGCATCAGGGCCTGCTGTTCAACCAGACGTCGCCCCACCTGAATGCGGGCCAGAAGTTCACCGCTATCAAACGGCTTTTTGATAAAGTCGTCCGCGCCGGCGGAAAACCCCTCAAGCACATCCTCCTTATCCGTCTTGGCTGTAAGAAGAATCACGTAGATGGGAACCGGATCATCAAGCTCCCGAATCCTTCGGCAGAGCTCGACCCCGCTCAGTCCGGGCATAATCCAGTCGATCAGCGCCAGCCGAGGCGGATCATCCTGTTGCAGCATTTCCCAGGCAACATCCCCGTTTTCCGCAACGACAGCATCATAACCGGCCTTTACGAGGGTCTTTTTCAAGAGGGTTCTTGAAAAAGCATTATCTTCGGCAATCAGGATTTTCATCGACTGTCTCCTTAGGAAGCGTTCGGCTCGGTCACGCGTTGCCGCTTACAGCACATCCTAGAACGGATATTTGCAGATCGCTTATCATGGTTCAAATATATTCACAATCCGGCCAAAAACAAAAACGCATCGACAAACAGCTTTTGTCGATGCGTGATGGAATACGGATCAAGTAACCGGGATTTAGCCATACATGTGATCCGTATCGTCAATCACTTCCTTGACGGCCGGTACGCGTTCCTTAAGCAGGGCCTCAATTCCATTCTTCATCGTCATGCGTGCACCGGGGCATCCCTTGCACCCTCCTTCGAGCTCGATGAATACCACTCCGTTTTCCACCTTGGTCACCGCTCCGCCACCACCATGTGATGCCA
>JBNKSB010000201.1:0-3188 GCA_050297095.1 Pontiella sp.
CTTGAATTCCTTCGTACTGCTTTTTGCGTTGTAGAAGCGGCACGCCGGCTTGTGGTAGATCTTGCTTTCGGGATTGCCCTTTACCGATGCGGTGTTGGCGGCAAAGGCGGTTGCTGCGCAGGCGATCGTAGCTACGGCCATGAGGCTCAACCATTTTCTTCTCTTCATCATCTTCTCCTTTGTTGGCGGGGCGTCATTGCCTCCTGTAGCCAGAGATGCAAAGAAATCGAAAGAAATGCAAAAACAATATATAAAAAAGAATGGCAAAAAATGCTAAAAATACAGTTCGCAAGGCTCCTTCTTGCGATAAAAACGAGAAACGACCGGGATTGTGCGAATTAATAATTTCTCTTGCGGGAACGTTTTGATAAGTAGTTTTGATGATTTGGAATTATGTTGCAGAAACGCGGAGGTTGGATTGAAACGAGCAATAGCAGGTTTGTTGGCATGTATGGGGGTATGGACTCACGCAGAAGAGTTCCGTATTTTTACAGATACGCAGGGCCGGGCCATCGAGGCGAAGGTGGTGGATTTTGATGACCGCAAGGGGCAGGTTAAAATCGAGCGGGCTGACGGTAAGCGGGTTTGGGCGCCGCCGGAAATTTTCGCCCAGGATGATCAGGCCTACATTCAGGAATGGATCAAAGCCAACCGGATTCTTTCCAAAAAGAACCTTCGGGTTAGCCTGGATAAGGAGAGAGGGGAGCGCCATGGAGGAAGGGAAAGTCTCAGTGAAGAAGAAGAAGTCTATTTCGAGGTTGAGTTCTACAACCGTACCAAAGAACCTATCGAGGGGGTTAGGGTTGAGTACAAGTACTTCATTGAGGGCCATCGGGGGGGGCACGCGCGAACCGTTAATGGGAGTTTTGTGCTAAATAAATTGGCTCCGCAGGGTCGAAGAACCATTGAAACCAAGACAACGAAACTGAAAACAACCTATCATATTGAAACGGAGATCTCTAGTGGCTATAGGACCGGAAGATCATCGACTTCATATTATTATGTCAAAGACACGGAAGAAGACCTCGACGGCTTTTGGGTCAGGATTTACGGCCCGGAAGTGAACGGAATAAGCAGTTATCGCGATATCAGCTATCCTTCGGATCTGAAGGATAAAAGGAGATGGGAGTGATACTGAATCTTCCGGCGCGGCTGTTACCTAGATCTTCTCGATCACCGCGGCGCCAAAGGTGAATCCGCCGCCGAAGGCGGTGAGGCCGATCAGCGAGTCGGTATCCATCTCGGGAACCAGCTCGGCCAATGCGATCGGAATCGTGTTCGACGAGGTGTTTCCGTACTTGCGAATGTGGTTGAACATTTTTTCCGGCGGGCAGTGGATCGTCTTGCGGATCGCCTCGATGATGCGCTCGTTGGCCTGATGGGGCACAATCTTGTCGAGCTCCTCCACCGTAATGCCGCGTTCTTTGCAGGCGTTGTCAAGCATGTCGATCATCTTGCGCACAGCCAGCTTAAAAACCGTCAGGCCTTCCATTTCAACGACTTCGCCACTCCCCATGTTCGGTACATAGAGCACCTTGGGTTCAACGCCGGTAGCGGAGAGGAAGGGGCGGTTAAGTTTTACGCCGATATTGCCGGGGCGTTGTTCGCAACTGACCAGCGAGGCCGTGGCGGCATCGCCAAAGAGGGCCATGGTCTTTTGATCGTCGTGGTTCACCATCGGCGAGAGTGTTTCGGCAGTGATGACAATCACCTTTTTTTCGGGAGCATTGGTTAAGAAGTCGAACGCGGATTGCAGGGCATACATGTATCCGGAGCAGGCGGCGTTCACATCGTGCGCCTGCATCAGCACTTCGCCCTTTTCGGGGCTGAGTGCGTGCAGCACCTTGCAGGCCAGTGACGGCGTCATGGCCAGCGGTGTGCCGGTCGAGCAGATGATGGCGCCAATGTCTGCAATCTGAAGCTGTTCCTTTTCGAGCAGGTCTCTTGCGGCCTGGATTGCTAGCGTTTCAACGTTTTCGTCCCCATCGATCCAGTAGCGGTTTTCGATCCCGGTGCGTTTGCGGATGGCCTCGGAATCCCATTCGCCGTGGCCCTGCAACAATTCGTCGTTAGTGAGATGGCGGGAGCCGAAGACTGTCGTAATGTTCGAAATGTAGATGGGTTTTTCTTCGCGTAGTTTTCCGCCTTCCGCCTGTGTGGCTTCCGTGGTGCGGTGGCGTTCCATGACCGGGGTTCCGGGGTCTTCCTTGGTCAGCGGCTTGAGCTGGGCTGCTTCGTCGGAGGCAATCTTGACCATCGGCGTTCCGACGCGCAGTACGTCGCCCTCTTCAGCCAGCACTTCGGCAATGGTGCCACTTACCGGTGCGGAGATATCCATGGAAGCCTTGTCGGCCTCGACCGATGCAATCAGGTCGCCCTCGGCAATGGTATCGCCGGCGTTGACGGGCAAATTGGTAATGGTGATTGTTTCGTCCGACGGGCTGGAGCCGATGGCCTTGACGGTGACGGTTCCGGCTTCTTCTTCGACCGGTTTGTCCCAATGGATGTCGATGTCCAGCAGCTCACAGCATTTTTCGAGTGTGCGCTTGTAGGAGGGCAGGATGTCGATCTGGCAGGAATAGTCGTAGGGAATATAGGTGTCGGGCCGGACCACGCGTGCAATCTGAACGGTGTCGCCGGCGCGCTCGGCGATAGTTGCCGCAATTTCCCCGCCCATGCCGGCGGTCTGGTTGTCCTCGTGGACGATAATCAGCTTGCCGGTTTTCTTCGCGGAGGCCAGTACGGTTTCCTCGTCCCACGGGAAGATGGTGCGCAGGTCAATGATCTCGGCGTTGACGCCGATTTCGGAAAGTGCTTCAGCAGTGCGTTCGCATACCGGGATGGAACCGCCCCAGCTCACCAGTGTGACATCCTGTCCGGCACGGGCGATACGCGCTTTGCCGATCGGGACATACTGCTTTTCAACGTCGGCGGATGTGGTGTTGGTGCGGTCGTTGATTAAACTTTTCGGAAAGAAGAAAACAGATGGACGGCCGGATTCGGAAATCGCATTGAGCAGGCCGGCGGCGTCGGCGGCGGTCGACGGCATGAAAACATCGACGCCGGGCACGTGGGCGCAGATCGATTCCATCGTCTGGGCGTGGTAGGGGCCCAGTCCGGGACGGTAGCCGCCGCAGATCGACATGATGAGCACCGGCGATTCCCATTGGCCGTTGGTGCGCCAGTAC
>JBNKSB010000202.1:0-17675 GCA_050297095.1 Pontiella sp.
AAGTCCTGTATCTTTTTTGATAGCCTGGAAATGGTTTTCTTGCATAGCAGTGGTTCACCTCCGAACCACGCTACATAGATATTCCTTTTCCTTCTGAAATTTTCCTGTAGCCAATTCAGCAGCGCCTCTTCTTCTTTCTCCCCCATCTTTCCAGCCTTTTTTTCTTCAAAACAGTATGGGCAGGCGAGGTTGCACGACAAGGTGGGAAGTATTGTCAGGCGAAGCGTATCGTTGTTATACAGCTGGTTGTTATAGCGCAGCTTTATGACCCCTAATTCATCCACCTCGTCATCGACGATGAATCCGGCATTGGTTAGCGGGGTAAGCAAGTCCTCCTGAAGTTCATTCACCTCGAAGAGCGTCGATTTTCCTGTCAGGTAGTGGAGCAGGCCCGGATTCTGTGCATGGGCCTCAATGGGCAGGCGGATGATGCTGCGATAGAGAAAGTTGCATCCCAGGATGCTGTTCTCATCGCACTCATCGAGTACGAAATGGTTATATTTCGATGGCTTGAACGCCAATGCAGACTTATTCATATACTCATGCATAATGTAACAAAGAGAGATGTATAACAGTAAAAACAAAATAAAAATAGTAAAGAAAACGGCGAATGCAATAAAAAAATATTCTTTATAAAACAGGAAAATTTAAAAAAGGGGTAAGTCCTTTTATCTTTGTGTTTAATGTGTGGGCGGTTTATGTTCAGCTTTTCCCTATGCCAAGGAAGCCGCGCGTTTGCATGATGAGGTGGAGGCACTCCGTTTGTTGGACGAAGGATTGGAGTTTTTGGCGGTGGAGTCCGCGGCGTTGAAGGATATGCGGAAGAACGTGCCGGAAAAGCAGGTATTGGCATGGTATCTCCGATCCCGCACAATTTGAGCAACCAGTAACTAACGGATCACCTGAATTGCGTGCATCCCTGCAATGTTTCTTCCTTTGTCGGAAAAGTGAAGCGGGCTGGAAGTGGTGTTCTGTTTGAGCTAAAAAAACACTAATAACAAAGGACTGACCCCTAATGCTGATGGGTGAAAAGACGGAATTGCCTTTGCGTGTAGTCGCCTCCGCGCCTGGCAGCCTGATGCTGTTGGGCGAGCATGCCGTGTTGCATGGTCATCGTGCGCTTGTGTGCGCCATCAACCGCCGCATCACGGTGCGGTTGTTCCCCATGGAGGAACGCGAGGTCCGCATCGATTCCTCCCTGGGTAGCTATGAATCTCCGTTGGGCGATCTCGTCGACGACGCAAAGCTCCGTTTTGTGATCCAGGCCGTCCGGCAGCATGCCGACCGGTTGCCCTCCGGACTCGAATTGCGGATTGATTCGGAATTTTCCGCAGACATTGGTTTTGGATCCTCGGCGGCGGTAACTGTGGCCGTTAACGCGGCGATCTTTAGCTGGTTGCTCGGCGAGCCGCCGGAACCGGAACAGCTGTTTGCCCTGTCGCTGAAAACGGTACGGGCGGTGCAGGGCAGGGGATCGGGTGCAGATTTGGCCGCCAGCGTCTTCGGGGGAGTTGTCGGCTACACCACGAAGCCTACTTTTCAACCCGTACCGGTTTCCATGCCATTAACCGCAGTCTATTGCGGCTACAAGACACCGACTCCGAAAGTTATACAGAAGGTGGAGCAGTTGCGCGCCGCAGATCCGATAAAGTATGAGCGCATTTTCGAGGCAATGGACCAAGGTGTGCTGAGCGCACTGGACTGCCTTCGCAATCACGGGCTGTCGCAATTTGGAACGATCCTGAACCGAAACCAGCAATTGATGGATGAAATGGGCGTCAATACGCCGGAGCTTCAGGAAATCGTCGAGGCATTGCAGGCCTCTCCCGATGTCTTTGGGGCGAAGATTTCAGGATCGGGGCTGGGCGATTGCGCCGTCGGAATCGGGTATGCCGAACTCAAGGATCTCGGGTATCCGGTCTACCATCTCGAGATTGCACCAAACGGATGTGAATGCCATGACTGAGCAAAACCTGAAAGAACGTCTCTATTCCATCATCTTCGAAGCCGACACGCCGGCGGGCAAGCTGTTCGATGTCCTGCTGTTTATTGCCATTTTGATGAGTGTGGCGCTGACGATGCTCCAAAGCGTGGGGCCGATCAGAGAATCGCATGGCACATTGCTCGTTGCCTTGAATATGACTTTCACCGGGTTGTTTACCGTGGAATATGCCCTTCGGCTTTGGTGCGCCCGACATACGATGCGCTATGTCCGTAGTTTTTTCGGGATCGTCGACCTGCTTTCGATTCTACCGGTGTATCTAAGCTGGCTCATTCCCGGTTCCCGGTTCCTCGACGTCGTCAAGGTTCTGCGCATGCTTCGGATTTTCCGCGTGCTGAAAATGTCGCAGTATACCGGCGAGGAAGACCTGTTGATCAAAGCCCTGATCCATAGCCGGCGCAAAATAGGAATTTTTCTCGTGGCCGTGATGACCATCGTGGTTGTCGTGGGGTCTTTGATGTATGTGATCGAGGGCGACGCCCATGGGTTCACAAGCATTCCGCGCTCGGTCTATTGGGCGATCGTAACCATCACAACGGTTGGTTATGGCGATATTTCCCCGCAAACCCCGATTGGACAGTTGCTGGCCGCCTTTCTCATGATTCTGGCCTACAGTATCATTGCCGTTCCAACCGGCATCATTACGGCCGAAATCGGTTTCGAAACCGCCCAACGTAAAAACAAACGCACCTGCGGGGCTTGCGGAAATGACCGACATGAGGGTGATGCCGCGTTCTGCAACCAATGCGGTGCCCCGTTGGATGCGCCTGTTTCCTAGTCCTTGGAGCGAAGCAGATTGTGCATCCAGGCTCCTATTTAAATCCTAATCAAAAATCTCGTGCATGATGATTGACGGCCTTTGGGGGGTTGGGTAGTGTTCCCGCTCATTTTTAAAGGAAACAGCAGTTTCTCAACCTATAAAAGAAAGGTGCAAAACATGGCTACAAAAGTTGGCATTAACGGTTTCGGCCGTATCGGACGTATGGTTTTCCGCGCAGCAGCAACCCGCGAAGACATCGAAATCGTAGGAATCAACGACCTGCTGGACGTTGACTACCTCGCATACATGCTCAAGTATGATTCCGTACACGGTCGTTTCGGCGGCACGGTTGAAGTCAAGGACGGCGCTCTCGTCGTTAACGGCAGCACGATCCGCATCACTGCAGAACGTGACCCGGCGAACCTGAAGTGGGACGAAGTCGGCGCTGAAGTCGTTGTTGAATCCACTGGTTTCTTCCTGACCGACGAAACTGCTCGCAAGCACATCGAAGCTGGCGCGAAGAAGGTTGTTCTTTCCGCTCCTTCCAAGGACGCCACCCCGATGTTCGTTTGCGGCGTTAACACCGATTCCTACGCTGGCCAGGACATCGTTTCCAACGCGTCCTGCACCACGAACTGCCTGGCTCCGGTTGCCAAGGTTCTGAACGACAAGTTCGGTATTGAAAAGGGTCTGATGACCACCGTTCACGCTGCTACCGCTACCCAGAAGACCGTTGACGGTCCTTCCATGAAGGATTGGCGCGGCGGACGCGGCATCCTGGAAAACATCATCCCGTCTTCCACTGGTGCGGCCAAGGCTGTTGGTAAGGTTATCCCGGAACTCAACGGCAAGCTCACCGGCATGGCCTTCCGTGTTCCGACTTCCGACGTTTCCGTGGTTGACCTGACCGTTACCCTGAAGAACGAAGCGACCTACGAAGCCATCTGCGCGGCCATGAAGGAAGCTTCCGAAGGCGAACTCGCCGGCGTTCTCGGTTACACTGAAGACATGGTTGTTGCTACCGACTTCCGCGACGAAGTATGCACTTCCGTATTCGACGCCAAGGCCGGCATCCAGTTGGATGGCACTTTCGTCAAGGTTGTATCTTGGTACGACAACGAGTGGGGCTACTCCAACAAGGTTCTCGACCTGATCAAAGTTATCGTCGACTAAGTTCGATCGATACACTTCGATTCAAAAAGCGTCCCGTTCCGGGGCGCTTTTTTGTTGATTCAGAGTGGTCTTTCCCCGGAGTGCCAAGGGTGGAGTACTGAGAAATGTGGTCTACCGCCTTGTACGAAAGGTAGATTCATCCCGTTGCTTGGAACTTGCATCGTCCCGCATTTCAAATGTATTTTCATGGCATGGAAACCATTCGCAGGATGAAGCGTCTTTTCGCCGTATCCGCCAAGCGCGGTCAACCTCCGGGTACCATGGTATACACCGGACAGCGCAAGGACGAGCCGCTACGCATCAGCCTGATCGACTACAACGCCGAAAACGTATCCGAGAAGGTAGATGCCTTGATCGAGGATTGCGTGGCATGTAAAGACTCCGGCACGGTCTCATGGATCAACATCGATGGATTGAATGATACCTCCGTCATTGAGAAGGTCGGCGAATCGTTTGGGATTCATCCGTTGGTCCTCGAGGATGTTCTGCACACCAACCAGCGGCCCAAGCTCGAAGATCATGCCGACTATCTTTTCCTGGTGGTCCGCATGCTCTACATCTCTCCGGGAAGCGAGGAAATCCAGTCAGAGCAGCTGAGTTTCATCCTGACCGAGAACTGCCTGCTCTCCTTTCAGGAGCGGGCTGGAGATGTGTTTGATGAAGTTCGCGACCGTATCCGTCAAAACCACGGGCGCGTCCGGAAAATGGGGTCGGACTATCTGCTCTATGCGCTCATGGACGCCATCGTCGACAACTATTTCCTGATCATGGAAACCACGGGCGAGAAGATCGAGGATATCGAGCAGTCGATGATGGAAAACCCCAATGCGGTGTTGTTGAACGAGCTCTACCGCATGAAGCGCGAACTGCTTTACATCCGCAAGTCAACCTGGCCCCTGCGCGAGGCCGTTGGCGCATTGGAACGCGGGGAATCCTCGCTGCTCAGGAAAAAAACCTCTGTCTACATCCGCGACCTCTACGACCATACGATCCAGGTGATCGACACGGTCGAAACCTTCCGCGACATGCTCAGCGGCGTGCAGGATCTCTACCTCTCCAGCATGGGACAGAAAACCAACCAGGTGATGCAGGTGCTGACGGTCATCGCCACGATCTTCATTCCGCTCACCTTCGTGGCGGGCATCTATGGCATGAACTTCGAATACATGCCCGAACTGCACTGGAAATACAGCTATCCCGTCATCTGGCTGGCGATGATTGTGATTGCCGTCGGCATGCTCGCCTACTTCCGCCGGAAGAAGTGGTTTTAATTACAGGATGGTACCCCCGTTAAGCGGGGTGTTTCCAAGAAGTGTCGCTACTTAGTACGCATAGCTGTAACGATGGCCTTGGAGTTTATTTTTTATCAGTGGCTTGGTGCTATTCCTGCTAATGTTTCGACATGCAGTTTATTCATCAGACCATTTCCAGCCTTGGCGCGTTTGCACCCTATGCCTGTGTTGTAATCTTTCTTTTGGCGAGTCTGCTGGTGGTGTGGCGGCTGGAGGTGCTGTCGGGGCAGGGGGTGGAAGGAACGGTCCTCGGCACGATTTTTATGCCGTTCTGCTCGGGTATGGGCAACATCGTCTTCGCCGTCGTGCTAGCCCGCAGCAAGAGTAGCGGCGACGATGTGCTGGTCAACTGCCTGTTCAACAACATCACCAACTTGACATTGCTCATTGGAGCCCCTGTATTGATCTGGAGCATGGCGAGTATTCCGCGCAAAAAAAGCCAGGCCGCACTCCGCGAGTTTCGTATGGGCCGTCTGTCATTGGCACTCAATCTGGTTGCAGCGCTTTTCTTTTCCTTCATTGTCTGGTTGCTGGCGGCCGACGGGGAGTTGGCGCGAACCGATGGAGTCGTGCTGCTATCACTCTTTTTTTTCTGGCAGTGCTTCCATATCTACGATGTCAAAAAAACCAACCTGCTCAAAAAGAAAAGCTATCCGAAAACCCTGCCGATCGACATCACCCTGCTACTGTTCGGGGCCTTTTCCGTTTTCGTTTGCACGGATTGGCTGGTGCAATGGTTCCAGTCGCTGGAGGGCGAACATATCCCGCCCCGCATGCTTGGTTGGGCGAGTGGGGTTTTGATGGTGTTGCCGAATGCGTTGCTGGCCTTTTACTACGGCGCGAAGGATCGCATGGACGTGGTCTACACCTCGCAGTCGGGCGACGCGCATATCTGCATCCCGCTTTGCATCGGTCTTTTTGCTGCGTTTCGGGTCATTCCAACCGGAGCATTTCTGCAACAGTCGCTGTTGATTCTGATGGGCCTCTGTAGCGTCCACCTGCTGTTCGTGGTTGTAATCGGCCGTCTACCCCGATTATTCGCCGCACTGTTTCTGGCTGCATTCGGCTATTTCCTGTGGATGGGAACGGCGTAATTGGAGGGACGATGTCCTCATCGTCCACGGACAGCGAGGCCGCCGCCCCTCCATCAGGAAATGGGGTCGGCAATGAACGCTTCAACCAGTTCGGAAAAATAAATTTGCGCAGCGGTCCATTTGGGATTGCTGGTGATTTCTCCGGTGCTTTTTGCGGTATTGTTGAACAACACGAAAATATGATCTCCGGCGCAGATGTGGGCATCGAAGCCGGAACCATAGCCTTCGTGCGAAAAGGCAAAATCACCGATCTGGGAGGTGGTCGGATCAAGTGTTTCTCGCAGGGACGCGATATCGTTGTTAAACTCCACCAGAAATTCCTCTCGACGATTTCCGCTGTATTCCATCAGCTTCCACTCGCCTGTGTTCTTTTCCACCAGCGCCCATTCGTCGAATATCGGTTCGCCAAGGGCTTCCGTCAGGTTGGAGAGTGCGGTGTTGATACGGGTTGCTGCAACAGTTTGGTTCATGGTTTTTCCCTCGGAATTAACTGGCTATGAAAATAGTGAATTTCGTGCCGATCTCAAGGCGAGGTTGCATAAATGTGGTTTGACTCGTTTTCGGATATGCTTATAGTCAACGGCTCGTTTTGGGGAATATTTAACCGATAAGGAGCTATCTATGAACAAGCTGACGATCAAGGATCTGGATGTGCAGGGCAAGCGTGTGCTGATGCGCGTCGATTTCAATGTACCGATCAAGGACGGCGTCGTTACCGACGACACCCGCATTGTGGCGGCACTACCTTCCATTAACTATGTACTGGAAAACGGCGGTTCACTCGTGCTGATGAGCCACTGTGGACGTCCGAAGGGCGAAAAGAATATGGAATTCACGCTCAAGCCCGCCGCGGATCGTCTGTCCGAGCTGGTCGACGCCAAGGTTACCCTTGCACCCGACGTAATTGGTCCGGAAGTCAAGGCCATCGTGGACGAACTGAAAGCCGGCGAAATCATCCTTCTTGAAAATGTCCGCTTCTATAAGGAGGAAGAGGGCAAGGGCTGCACGCTTGAAGAGCAGGATGTGTTTGCCAAGGAGCTGGCCTCCTATGGCGATGTCTATGTTTCCGATGCCTTCGGCACCGCCCACCGTGCCCACGCGTCGATGGCTGTGGTTACCAAATACATCGACCAATGTGCCGCTGGCTTCCTGCTCTCCAAGGAAATCGAATATCTCGGCAAGACGCTCGAAGCGCCCGAAAAGCCGTTTGTGGCTATCATCGGCGGCGCCAAGATTTCCGGCAAGATTGATGTCGTGACCAATCTGATGGACAAGTGCGACGCCATCCTGATCGGCGGCGGCATGGCCTATACCTTCTACAAGGCCCAGGGCAAGCAGATCGGTTCCTCGCTCTGCGAGGACGACAAGGTGGAACTCGCTGGCGAAATCCTCAAGCAGGCCGAGGAAAAGGGCGTCAAGCTCCTGCTTCCGATCGACAACATCGTGGCTGATGCCTTCTCCGCCGAAGCCAACACCAAGGTGGTGGAAGGTGAAATCGAAGACGGCTGGATGGCCCTCGATATCGGTCCCAAGACCATCGAGCTCTACTGCAACGAAGTTGCCGGTGCGAAGACCGTCGTTTGGAACGGCCCGATGGGCTGCTTCGAAATGGCCCCGTTCGCCAAGGGCACCTTCTCCGTCTGCGAAGCCGTGGCCAAGTCCGACAGCATCAGTATCATCGGCGGCGGCGACAGCGTGGCGGCAGTCAACCTGTCCGGCGTAGCCGACCAGATGAGCCACGTCTCCACTGGCGGCGGCGCCTCCCTCGAATTCATGGAAGGCAAGCAACTCCCCGGCATTGTGGCCCTGACTGAAAAGTAAGTCGCTCCGGTAGCCGACACATAAAAACTCCCGTCATCCGGCGGGAGTTTTTTTTGTCTCCTCGGATCATCTGGTTGCGGGGTATCTGCAGTATAGATAGGGGAGCGTAGCGTTATACTGAGCATAGTGTGGTTTTGCATTTGCAGGCTGGACGCTTGCGGTACGTATCGGAACCGTTCAGGTTGCCTTGTCCCAAAACCAAGCTGAAGTAATCGGTCACTGACGTTGCATTGCTACTATGCGTCAGGTTCAGGATGGACAACAAAAAAGGCGATCCGTGAAGATCGCCTTTTTTGTTGCTCGGAGCATGCCTGTTAGAAGCTCCAGGAAACCTTGCCGCTGAAGATGTGCTCGAAGTACAAATCAGAGATCAGTGCATCGTAGTCGAGCTCCAGCCGGGTATTCAGGTAATTGTCGCTCCAGATATTGAAGCCAATCCCGAGGCGGGTGAGATCTTCATCCCGCGGACGAACGGCGAATGAATTTTCAATGCCGCCGATGGTGTAGTTGAAGTTATCGGGATCCGCATTGAACTCATGGAGGTAGTGGACGCGCAGTTCGGGCATATACCCCATGGAGTACTTCAACATCTCGAATTCGTGCTTGTAGGCAACGGTTACCCCTACAGAACCAAGATAGGATTCCGTGTCGTAGGCGCCAATGGTGTTGACGCCCAAGGCCCCGGTGCGGTCATACTCATCCTGACCAAAGAACGAAGCTAAAATAGACGCTTCGGGAATGATGGAGAACATCTTGCCAAGCGGGAGGTCGTAACCCGCTCCGAGATAGGCGCTGTACGACTCGAAGTCGAACTCGCCCTGGCTGATGCCGTCATCACTTTCTTCGTCGGCGTCACCCGCGCCGTATGTAAGAGCCATGTCGATGAACAACGATTCTGCACCAACGGTGCTGTAGAGGGATCCGTGATAGGTGTTGGCATCGGCTTTGTAAACGTCCGAGTCGATTTGTGTTCTGGCATACCCGCCTGCCACCCCGACAAGCACGTTGCCAAAACTTTTGTCAATCCCGAAGATGGATCCGAAGGAGGAACTGTCGTATGCCTTGAAGTTTCCGGTCGCATCTTCTTCTCCGGCAGTGCCGTGAATCTTGATCCAGCCTTGCATGGAATCCTCTTCATCCAGACTGCCCGGTCCCGCAGCCCCTGCAGGGGTATTGCCGAAGCGGGGACTCGTGGAGGCCATGGCGTATTTTGAACGGAACTCCGATCCACGGGTGGAGATTTGATCGTTGATTTGGCGCGAAACCCGGAACGATGCCTCGGAAAGGTCCGGCAACTGGGAGATTGTGTACCGGATAATGTTTCCGGAATCCACTTCGCCACTGGAGTTAAGCGCATAGAACATATCGTTGGTCTCGATGATGGTGTCGAGATAGGTGATCACACTGGCGGGGAGGTCGCCCAACGAGGAGTTGGCCAACGTATTGTATTCCCAGTTTGCAACGAGGCTGTTGCCGGTATTATCGATGCTGGCGATCTTGGTCAGCCAGCCATAATCGGCTACAACCAGATTGTCAACCGTGTTGCTACCCAGTGACAGCGAAGAGAACTTGGCGAAGACATGGCTGCCGCTCGAGGTGTTCGCAATGCCGGAAAGATAGAATTTTGCCCCTTTGTTGGTGACATTGAGAGTGCCTCCAACATTCAGCATTCCCCCAGCGCTTCCCTGAAAGTTGGTGGTAATGAAGATCGAGCTTCCATTGCCCATGGCGAAATCACCCGAGGAAGTCACGGTAGCGTTGCCGGCATTGATAGTGGTTCCTTCGGACAAATCGACGGAGTTGAAGTTCAATGCCGCATTGGTGCTCGCCAATGAAAAGCTGGCGCCTTTGGCCGTAACGAAGTGCCCATCGGTAAAGTTCATGGTACCGTTGTTTACGACAACATTGGTATAGATCTGTCCCTGATTCGGGGAGGTGAACTTAACGTTTACGGTACCGTTATACTGAGCCAGTGTTCCCGAGAAGGTGGCATTGGTGGAGATCGTGAGGTTCAGTGTTCCTGTGTCCCCCTTAATAATATCACCGTTGATGGTGCCATTATTGATAGTGACGCTTTTGCTAATGCGATTGTTTGCCACGAGATTGCCAACAAGAAGACTATTGGTCACGTTTTCGGTCATGGTCATACCGACGTTGTCCAGCATAATTGCAATGTTGCCGCGCGGTCCGTTTTCAATGCCCGATCCTATGGCGGTTCCGCCGTTAAAGGTGAGGGTGCCACTGGAAACCCAAACACCGGCACCATCCACCTGCTTGACTCCACTGACCGATCCGCCTTCAGATCCCACAAAGGTTCCTCCGTTGATCACCGTGTTTCCTCGCACGAATACTCCGCTTCCGCCAATGGCAGAGGCTATTCCCTTTCTGCTACTGGCTCTGCCGCCTTTTGCTCCCTCGAAATAGCCGCCGGTTATACTCGCTTGACCCGCGAGTAATCCGTTTCCGCCGTCTGCAACGGCCAAGCTGCCGAAATCGTTCGCAACGGCTCGTCCTGCTGAAGCTCCGTATGCTTTGACGTCTGTCAGAGTGGCCGTGCCACCGATTCTCAATCCGTTTCCGCCAGAGGCATAAGCAGTGCAGTTTACGGACGAATAGACTTCATTGACGACGTTGCTCCCTTGAAATGATCTTAATACGTCGACGACGATTGCTTCGCCGGCGTCCCCTCCTATGCAAGTTGCGGTCTCTACGGTGCCGTTGCCTCCGACATCGAATCCGTTGCCTCCGTCGGCTAAGGCGTAGGAGTTGATGCCACCTACCGTGGCGTTGCCGGCGGCGCCGGCGATGAATGTATACGTACCGTTTATAGCGCTTGCGCTACCAGCTGTATAAATACCGCCTCCGCCTTCTGCCGACGCATATACTTTCTCGTAGTAATCGCCTATGTATTCAGCGCTACGGACATCCAGCGAATCAACCTGACTGCCGATAAAATTACCCCCGCCTGTCATGTTGATAGGCACTGTGCTTCCGCCTCCGAAGCCCAAGCCGAAACCGCCATCGACATAAACACCATGAAATGTACCAGTTTTACCTTGAACTTGAAGATTACCGTTTGCCGTTGTGTGTTTCCTACCTCCGGTGTAGGTGACAGCCTTGAAGGTCATGTTGGTGTCTCCTCTCGAATTGGAAATGGTCAGGCCGCCATTGGCGCTCTCAATGTGAACAGCGTCCTTCGCGGGAGCGCCGTTGACCGAAGATCCAGCATAAAATGATGTGCTATCCATCACGATTTTTCCTGCTGTTCTCCCGACGAAGAACACTTCATTGTTGCCGCCGCCCGTGATGGTTCCTCCTCTGATCGTCCAAGAGCCGCCCATTGTAGCATCGGTATCCCGGTGGGCTGACACGATAATCGCTTTTGATCCGGAGGTCAGGCTGGCATTTTTCCCGAATATTACCTCCGTTTGGTTTGCGGGCCCGCCAAGCCAAGGAAGTTCGCCAATTGTACCCGTCACGTTGTGGAGGATGTAGAGGGTTGCAGAAGGTGTTGCGCCGCTTTTATCGCCGCGCAAGAATCCAATGTTACTGGCGGCGGTTGTGTTGTTTGTAAATATCTGGGCGTCACCGCCAGGGGAGGTGACGGCCCAAGCGCCGGTGAACTTGTTTTTGACGTCTCCAGAGAGGGCCCCGAAATAGTCATAAAATGCGTATTGATAATTTAGATCGATATAACTTGCTATCGATCCTGACAGCAGTGCGAATGTTAATAAAGCAGTTAATCGTAGTTTCATAGTTGTTCCCCTCAGATGGTTGCTTACAGTCCAGAAAGTTAGGTCAAAATGTATTAGGTGTTGTTGCTCCGATCAATTCAATTCGGAAGATAATTAAGGGGTGTTGCAGAGGTTGTTGAGGCTGGGTGAGGTAACACCCCAAGGCCTTTTGCGTCAATAAGGGTGTGGCAGTCTTGAAATAGGAATCGGGCTCCAGCGTCAAGGATATGGCGGCTGCCGGCTCGTTGATTTCTCCCTGTTTTCGGTCTGGTCAACCAGCCAGGCTCCTTGAATTTTGATCGGTATGGTCGCGGACGGATCGGGGCAGCTGCTTTCGGTACCGCCTGCATGGAAAAAGCGTGGGCAGGCCCTCCAAATTCAGGAGCCTGCCTGCTTGTCATCACAGAGGTCAGTCGCTACATTCTGCGCTTTCCATTAAGGGGGAAGCAATTCACCACAGAGGACACAATGGTCTGCGAAGGGATATGTATGCTTGCAGTACTCCGAGTTCTCTATGGTTAAGATTTTATGTATGAAGAGGTAGTGCGAGAGGTCGACTATGTTTAAGGAAGTTTCCAGCAAAGTAAGTTTTCCGGAGATGGAAGAAGCGGTGATCAAGCTCTGGAAGGAGCAGGATACCTTCAAGAAGTCGCTGGAAATCCGGAAGGACGGCAAGGAGTTTGTTTTCTACGACGGACCGCCCTTTGCGACCGGTTTGCCGCACTACGGGCATTTATTGGCGGGCACCATCAAGGACATCATCCCGCGCTACCAGGCCATGCGCGGCCACTATGTATCGCGCCGCTTCGGCTGGGATTGCCACGGTCTGCCGATCGAAGCCCTCGCGCAGGAGGCGCTTGGACTGGCCGGTGCGCCGGCGATCAAGGAGGCCGGTGTTGATGTCTTCAACGAGCAGTGCCGCTCGATGGTGACGAAATATGTCGAGGAGTGGGAAAAAGCGGTGACCCGCATGGGCCGCTGGGTCGATTTCGAAAATGACTACAAGACCATGGATACGCCGTTCATGGAGACCATCTGGTGGGTCTTTTCGCAGCTTTGGGAGCAGGGGCGCATCTACAAGGCGCACCGCATCATGCCCTACAGCTGGAAGCTCAACACACCGCTATCCAATTTTGAAGCCGGCCGCAACTACCAGGATGTGCAGGACCCGGCTGTCACGGTCCGTGTCCGGTTGATGGACTTCGAATTCGAAAACGCCAGTGCGCTGATCTGGACGACCACGCCGTGGACACTGCCTTCGAACCTGGCGATCTGCGCCGGCCCGGACGTCGATTATGTCGCGGTCAAGGACAAGGAGACCCACGAGGTCTTTGTCCTGGCGCAGGCGCGTCTTGCGGCCTACTACAAGAAGGAGGAGGAATACGAAATCCTCAAGTCCTGCAAGGGGACCGACTTGAAAGGCCTGAAGTACGAGCCGATCTTTGATTTCTTTAAAGACAATCCCAGTTCGTTCCAGATCCTGAACGACGAATATGTGACAACAGAAGATGGCACCGGCATCGTGCATCTGGCGCCGGCGTATGGTGAAGACGACTACCGCGTCTGCCGCGAAGCGGATATTCCGCTGGTTGATCCGCTCGACGAGGATTGCAAATTTACCAATCTCGTTCCCGATTATGCCGGACAGTTCTGCAAGGATGCCGACAAGGAGATCATTCGCGCGCTCAAGCATGCCGGAAAGCTGATCCACCAGTCGACGATCCAGCACAGCTACCCCTTCTGCGAGCGTACCGACACGCCGCTGGTTTACCGTGCCATCGACGCCTGGTATGTGCGCGTGGAAGACCTGCGCGACAAGATGCTGGCGAATAACAATGGCGTGCACTGGATGCCGGATTATGTCGGCGAAAAGCGTTTTGCCAATTGGCTGGCCGACGCCAAGGACTGGAATATCAGCCGCAACCGTTTCTGGGGTTCGTGCATCCCTGTATGGGTTAATGTCGAGGACAAGGATGACATGATCTGCGTCTCCTCCATCGAACAGCTGGAGGAACTTTCCGGCCAGAAGGTCGAGGATTTGCACAAGCACTTCGTCGACGAGATCGTCATCGAAAAGGACGGCAAGACCTACAAGCGCACGCCCGAGGTGCTCGACTGCTGGTTCGAGTCCGGTTCGATGCCGTATGCGCAGAACCACTATCCCTTTGAAAACAAGGAACATTTTGAGGCCAACTTCCCGGCGGACTTTATCGCCGAGGGCCTCGACCAGACCCGCGGTTGGTTCTATACGCTGATGGTGCTGTCGACGGCGCTGTTCGACAAGCCGGCCTTCAAGAACGTGGTCGTCAATGGTCTCGTTTTGGCCGAAGACGGGCTGAAGATGTCCAAACGCCTCAAGAACTATCCCGATCCCGTCCATGTGATCAATGAATACGGCGCCGACGCGCTGCGTCTTTACATGATCTATTCGCCGGTGGTCCGTGCCGAATCGCTGCGTTTCTCGGAAGAGGGCGTAAAGCATTCGCTGCGCCATCTCTTGCTGCCGTGGTGGAATGCCTACAGCTTCTTCGTCACCTACGCCAACATCGACGGCTGGACGCCGGAGCAGTCCGTGCCCCAGCGCGACAACCTGATGGACCGCTGGATCCAGAGCTCGCTTGCCCGGCTTGAACAGCAGGTGACCGAAGCGATGGACCGCTACGACCTGCAGGCATCCGTCCGGCCGTTCGTGCAGTTTATCGAAGACCTGACCAACTGGTACATCCGTCGTTCGCGCCGTCGTTTCTGGAAGAGCGAAGACGACGCCGACAAGGTGCAGGCCTATTCCACGCTGTACGATGTGCTGCTCGGTCTCTGCAAGATTGCCGCGCCGTTCACCCCGTTCATCGCGGAGACGATCTATCAAAACCTCAGGACCGACGGCATGCCGGAATCCATCCACCTGTGCGACTTTCCGACGGCCGCCGACGCCAAGCGCGACGAGGTGCTCGAAGGGCAGATGGCGCTGGTGATGAGCGCGGTGGAGCAGGGACGCACTTTACGCGGCGAATACAAGATCAAGAACCGCCAGCCGCTGGCCAGGATGCATGTGGTTTGCGATGACTCAACGCTACTGGCCAATATCCAGGAACTTGAAAGCCTGATTTCCGACGAGCTGAACGTGCGTGAAGTGGTCTTTGGCACCGATTCCTCCGAGTTGGCCACGATCCAGGCGAAGCCCAACTTCAAGCAGCTCGGTCCCAAACTGGGCCCGCTGATGAAGAAGGCGGTTCCGTTGATCGGTAGCCTGACCGACGAACAGATCGAGGCGATTACTTCCGGCGAAACCATTGCGGTGGAGCTGGAGGGCCAGACCGTTGAGTTGACCGCAGACGACATCGAGGTGATGCGTCATCCGAAGGAAGGCATGGCCGTCAGCACCGAAGGGTCGTTGGTGGTCGGACTCGATACGCAACTCAACGATGACCTGATTACCGAGGGGCTGGCGCGCGAGTTTATCAACAAGATCCAGAATATGCGTAAGGAGATGGATCTGGAAGTCACCCAGCGCATCCGTATCGGTTTCAAGGGGGATGAAGCCATTGGCACGGCGGTTGACGAGTACCGGGAATACATCGAAGCCGAAACCCTTGCATTGGCGTGTGCTGAGCAGGATGGCGAGGGCGAGATGAATGCCCAGTGGGAGTTGAACGGACACCCATGCGCACTGTCTATTTCTACTGCTTTGCAATAGCCGGATATGTAAGTTGACAGGGATTGGGTCAGATGATAAATACGCAACCCTTTATTTTGGGAGAGAGTTAAGTCTTGCACTGGAGAATTTAGGAAATGGCTACTAAAAAAACCGCAAAAAAGGCACCGGCGAAGAAAGCTGATGCGAAGAAGGCACCTGCAAAAAAGGCTGCTGCGAAGAAGGCACCGGCGAAGAAAGCTGCCGCGAAGAAAACGGTATCTAAGAAAAGTGCGGGGAAGAAGACATCTTCCACTCCCGTTGCCCACTCAAGCGGTGGACCGCTTACGGGTAACATCGGAAAAAACAAGCACTTTACCAAAACCCAGTTGAAGGAACAGCTTCGCCGCCTGCTGGAACTGCGTGAGCGTGTAACCGGTGAAATTATTTCGATCAACCGCGACTCGCTGAGCCATACCGATCCCGATCCTTCCCTGTCCGATCAGGGGACCGACACCTTCGACCGCGAGTTTGCCCTTAACCAGCTCAGCAACGAGCAGGATGTGCTTTTCGAAATTGACGAAGCCATTCGCCGCATTGAAAATGGTACCTATGGTATTTGTGAAATGAGCGAGCAACCGATCAACATCGAACGTCTTGAGGCGTTGCCCTATGTTCGCTACTCGGTTCAGGCTCAGGCCGATCTTGAGAAAGGTCGGGCTACCTACCGTCCCTTTGGTTCCACCATTCACGGCATGTAATCTGCCCGGAGGCGATTCATGCTGCTTCTGTTGCTTGGATTGATCATACTAGTTCTGGATCAGCTTACCAAGCAAGCCGTGCGGGCCCATCTAACCTATGGTCAGTCCATCCCTCTCATTGATGGCTTCTTTAATTTGGTTTATGTCCGCAACGACGGGGCGGCTTGGAACATTCTCAGTGGCCATAGCATCATTCTGGTCCTGATCTCTGTGGCTGTATTGGTTCTACTCTTCGTGTTCCGGCACCATTTTATTCAAGGGAAGCGTTCTCGTCAGGTGATGTTCGGACTGCTCATTGGCGGCATTGCCGGTAATCTGGTCGACCGAATCCGTTTTGGTTGGGTAACCGACTTCCTCGACTTCCAGTTTGGTTCCTACCACTATCCCTCGTTCAATGTCGCCGATTCCGCCATTTGCATTGCGATCGGGCTTTATGTTCTGACGAATCTCCTTCAGAAAAAAGAACCGGAGGGAGGGAACGGGGAGCCGGGAGATGAATAATCTTTTCCCTGATGCCTCTTGCCCAGTGCCCAGTGCCTTCTTTTTGGTGGGTCCAACCGCTTCCGGAAAGAGTTCCATTGCCCAGTACATCGCTGAACAAAATGGGCATCTGATCGTTTCCGCCGATTCCATGAACCTCTACCGCGGTATGGATATCGGCACGGCCAAACCTTCCGCCGGAGAACGGGGCCGTGTGGACTATGCCGGAATCGATCTCGCCGAGCCGACGGAAAAGTTCAGCGTTGCAGCCTATCTCGATGCCGTTAAACCAGCCTTTGAATCCGGCCGTGAAATCATTGTCGCCGGCGGAACAGGGCTCTATGTCAAATGCCTCACCGAAGGATTCGACGAGGTTCCTCCCGAAAACAAGGAATTGCGTTCGGCGCTGGAATCCTTGGATTTCCCCGCGTTGGAAAAACAAGCCCGGCAGGATGCTCCGGAGCTGTACAGCCAATTGACCGTGGATGATCGACAAAACCCTCGGCGGTTGATACGGATTCTGGAGCGGGAGGCACCCAGCGAGAGGAAATGGAATACCCGCCCCAAACCTTTGATTGTCGGCCTGCGTGTAGAGCGCGAAACGCTCGTTCAGCGAATCGGACAGCGCGTGGAAAAAATGTATGCCGCCGGCTTGCTGGATGAAGCACGTGAGTTGCTTGGGCTCAACCTCTCCCAAACGGCGTTGCAGGCGATCGGCTATGCCGAAGCCTTTGCCGTACTGCGAAATGAAATGACCGTGGACGAAGCCAGGGAAAAGACCATTATACGCACCCGCCAGCTGGCCAAGCGCCAGATGACCTGGTTTCGCAACCAGCTCAACGTCGAGTGGATCGATACTACCAAGTGTCAAAGCATGGAACAGCTCGCCGATGCTGTAGCTGAAGCATGGGAAAATACCGGTGCCAC